>JAITFI010000054.1 GCA_031281485.1 Chitinispirillales bacterium
GGTGCGAGGTACGGAAAGGGTGAGCTTATACGGGTTGACTTCGGGTGGGATATGGAGATGGCGCTTACGATCTTAAAAAATATTGAAAAAAGATTGCGCCCATGCCTACCCATGATGTATTATTATCTATAATTAATATTATCCCGTCTTAAAAAGGATAGCGACATGACCAGAGACGAAAAATATCTGTATTGGCTTGACGCCGCCGAATACGATATGGGAACGGCTGAAGCTATGTATGCGTCCGGTAGGTGGTTCTACGTCGTTTTTATGTGCCAGCAGGCGATAGAAAAGTTGGTTAAAGGGCTTTATAATTACTATGTTGACGACAATGTGCCTAGGGTACACAACATCCAAGAGGTCTGTGACAAGGTTTCCGGTAAATTACCGCATAAAATATCAGAAAAAAATTATACTTTGTGCAAAAAATTGACATCTTATTATATAGCGAACCGTTATCCAGACTTTATATCAAAGGTCGGCGCAAATGTGGATAAAAGTACGGCAAACGATATTTTACTTGAATCAAAGGAGTTTTTCGTATGGCTTATGGGTTTGAAAAAGTAAAAGACGAGGCGTTGATGTTTGCGGATGACGCGAAAAGAGAACTGTCCGCGAAGAAGGTTTATCTGTATGGTTCGTACGCCAAGGGGACTGCCGATGATGGAAGCGATGTCGATATATGCTTCTTTTTTGACGGAATTGACGGGAAAACGAGGGTTAACGCCATTATGAAGCTTATGGATTTAGGAAGAAAATATAAAGCATACTTTGAGCCCAACGCAATGCCGACTTCAGAATTGTATAACGATAACCCGTTCATACAAGAAATACTACGGACGGGGATAGAGTTGCTGTAACCACCCCCATCCCGCGTCTCCGACGTCTCTGTGGTTGGGGTGGGTCCGGTCGAGTCGGTCAGTCCTCGTCCACAAATATTATCTTAAAAACGTAGCCGCCTAAGGTCTTAAAAAGCATTGACCTCACAGCAAGAACCAATTGAATCCCCACCTAAACGTAAGCCCCGGCGAGAAATATCCCGGCACGTATGACAGTTTCCTGTTCAGCAAATTGTCTATCTTGTAGAACAAGCGGAAGGTTTTTATGTGCGCGGTTATTTTTAAGTTCAGGTCGAAGATCGGTTCGTTCCACCCGTAGTAGTACCCGCCGTCGGTTATGTATGAGCCCAGCGTGAACGGCTCGTTCTCGCTCCAATAGTCGAATCCGACCTCCGTCTCAAACGTATGTTCCATTCCGAGAGGGTGTATTATATGCGACAGATGGGCTGATGCCTTGACAAATGGCTTGGTGTCTGTGATGATGGTCCTTGACATGATGGCAAAACCGCCGGTGCGCTCCGTCCACGGGGCGATGATTACGGTGTTTCTGGGCTGCTTGTAGGGCGGGTAGCCTTCGGGCCAGAGCGATCTCAGCAGGTACAGGTCGTCGTTGGTTTGGTTTCTGTAGCCTACCAGTATTCCCGCCAAGCGCGTTTGCGCCTGAACTTCCGCGCCGGCGGCTACGCTTGATTTCGCCCACACCCCGTTTGGCGGGATGTTGAAGCGTTGTATGTAGTAGCGCGGCGGTTCGTAGTCGGGGTATACGGCGTACGGCGAGAGTTCCGCGAAGACGCTCAGGCGCGCGTTGCCCCAACTCGGGGATATGGTGACGGTTGCGCGGCTTGTCGGGGCGGTGTGAATAGTGGCCGCCTCGGTTTTTGTCGATTCTAATTGCCCGTCTTTGTAGTTTGGCGTGTAGAGCGTGTCGAAGCCTAAGAACAGCGCGGCTCCGGCGCTTACGTTTATGGCGGCGGTTGCGCGCCGGTGTTTGAATTCTCGTTTATAAAACGCCTCGGCGCGGTGTTCGGAGAAGGTGTATTCGCTGTCGTTGAATAGTTCCATGCGTTTGACCATGCTCTTGGCGGCCAAGCCCGCGCCGATAGGCAGGGAGGCGTCGGCGTCTACGATGAAGCTTAGCGCCCCGCCGCTGCCGTTGGCTATCGATGAGTCCGCTTTATACGATGACCGCAGCTCTTCGTTTGTCAGGGCGGCCTTGGCGTTTACGCGTAGCGGGCGCAGCTCTTCGTCCGTTATTGAGGCGTCGAATCGGTACATTTTTCTGTATATGGCGGCCCATTTGAGCCTGTCCGGCGCCTCCGCGGGCAGGTTGAGCGCGTATTCGTTTTGCAGGTTTGTGTATGAGAACGCGGTGTAGAGCTTCGAGGAGTCGGCGTTCGACCGCGTCAGCGCGGCGCCCATGGAGTACTCGTTCACATGCGGGTTGTAGCCCTTGTTCACGATGTTTGAGGTGTCCGTATAGAATGTTTTGTAGAATGTCGCCACATCGTTTTGCTCGTGGGTGAAGCGCTGGCCGTTTAGGAAGCGGTATTGCGAGTGGGCGCTGAGCATCAGCCGTGTGCTCAGCGGGCGGCTCAGGCGGAGGTTCAGGGTGTTCTGGTCGAAGACGCCGTTCTCCCAGAAGACGGAGAACTCGGGGAAAGTCATAGCCGCTGGGTACGGGGTGTACGACAGTCCGCCAAGCGCCTCGGTCGTGAATGATTCGGTTTGCGCGTCCGACAGCGTTCCGCCGGAGAAGAAGCGCGGCGAGTAGGGGAGGAACGGCGGATGCGCAGTTATAGACGCTTCGGGGCAGCTCCACAGCGGCCACGCGGGGTTGCCGTAGTAGAGCAGCCTGTTTAGGCTGTTCGACAGGGAGAACGGTATTGCTACCGACGTCAGGGCGCGGTAGCGCAGTATCTCCGGAGCGCTTGCCCCGTCGCCGCGGAAGAGGTCGTACCGGGAGTGGGACGCGGGGTCGAACGGCGGCGGTGCGCCCTGGTAGACCGCGGCGCGCGCCGCCCGCAGGGAGTCGTTTACGGCGCTTACGGCGACGGTATCGACGTTATCGGCGGCGGTCGCGGCAAGCGCGGCGGCTATAAGTAAAAGGGTTAGGTATCGCATTGATTGAAAATACCATTTTCATCGGCCTCAAGTAAAATAAAAAGCGGACGGCCGGTGAAAATGTTATAAAAAATAGAAAAAATCGCCTCCGCCGCGGTGGAATAGATGTATATTTCAAAAAGGAAGGGAGACGCTATGCCGGCAGACGGACACTTGCTTGCTCACGTGCTTGAGTACACGCCGATAGGGATACTTATCTTTCAGCGTGACTCTACAGCCGTGTTCGTCAACCAGTATGTGCTGACGCTTTTCGACTGCGACCGGGAGGACGTGCTCGACAACACATTCAAGCAGTTGGCCGACAAGGTCGTCAGCAAGGTGAAGCGGGAGGTGGACGTCACGCCCATAATGAACGGCTTCGTCACGGGGACGCTTTCCGACCACAAGGTGGAGTTGGTGTTCGACAGCCGCCCGGACATCGTCTGCCGCTTCAGCGCTTTCGACGTAGAGGCGACCGGCCCATATCCTGACTGTACGGTGCTCGTGGTACGTGACATCACGCACGAGCATAGGGTGGCCGAGCTCGTGGAGGCGAAGAATATTGATATGGCCAAAATGAATGCCGAGCTCGCCCGCTCCTTGGCCGAGCAAAAGAAGGTCTCCGACCTCAAGTCGAACTTCCTCAGCATCGCCTCGCACGAGTTAAACACGCCGCTTACCTCCATAAAGGGCTACTCCGACATAATCATAGACAATATGCGCGACAAGGTCGATCCGAGCGTCTACAGGATGATAGAGAGCATCGGGCGCGCCGCCGACCGGCTGCACAAGGTCGTCAACAACATCCTCGACGTCACGAAAATAGAACGCGGCCGTTTGCGCCTGCGTCCCGAGTACATGGACCTCGGAACGGCTATGCGCGATTGCGTGGAAGAGATGGCCCAGATCGCCCAAAAACGCAACATCGCCTTCCTCACCGACGTGCCGGAAACGCTGCCGCAATTCTACGGCGACAAGCACCGGATTATGCAGGTGTTCACGAACCTAATGAACAACGCGGTAAAGTACTCCCCCGACGGATCCACGGTCAACGTTGCCATAACCGTGGACGGCGAGAGCTTCCACATAACGGTCGCCGACAACGGCATCGGCATAGACAAGAGCGAGCACAAGAACATCTTCGCCCCGTTTTACGAGATCGGCAGCGCCAACCGCCACTCAACCGACCCGTCTAAATTCATGGGCGGCGGAAGCGGCTTGGGGCTATCCATAGTCAAAGGGATAGTGGAGCGTCACGGCGGAACGGTATGGGTGGAGAGCCAAGGCACCAACGAGGGTACCTTCCCCGGCAGCATTTTTCACGTGTCACTGCCGTTGAACTCCGAAATAAGCTGGGACGACGACGAGTCTAACCTCTCCGAAAGCCGCCTGCAGGAGGCCGACAACATAGACCTCGACGCCCTCGACAAAGAGGATCTTGAGAGGCCGGTCATCTTGTTCATAGACCAAGACAAGGAGTCGACCGCGCTTGCCAGCACGGTGATTGAGAACGTTTACGACATCTTGGTAGTGGAAAGCGGCGAGCAGGGCCTGATCACGGCTCTCAGCCAAAAGCCCTCCCTCATCCTAATAGACTCACGCCTGCCGGGCCTCGACGGATACACCATGTGCCGCATTCTGCGTTCACTTGAGGAGACAAAGGACATCCCCATAGCCATATTCTCCGCCGGCGTTCAGGACGAGGAGATACAGAAAGGCTTCTCCTGCGGCGCGGATGATTTCGTGGTGAAGCCGTTCACCGGCAGGGAGTTGGTTGAAAAGGTTTGCCGGCTTTTGATGAAGAAGAAACAAGACGAAGTGTACAAATAAAAAGGGGCGGCAAACCTGCCGCCCTTTTTTTATCGTGGACAAAAAACATCAAACCGGCGATATTACCTTGCCAGCCTCTCCATCGTCTCTTTATCCACATTCTCTTTAAGCGCGTCTTTGAACGACCTGTCCAGCGTTATGGGGTCGGCGTTCGGGTCGTCGATGTCGACGATGTAGACGGGCGTCGGGTTGTCCAAGTAGCCCATAACCTCGGCGGCCTCGAAGGCCATCGACTTGGAGGCGGAGCTTTTGGCGCTGATCTTAGTAAGCTCGTTCTTCGGGACGTACCCCTCGTCGCCCGAAGATGTGCGCACCCGGTAGTGCTTTTTACCCTCGCTGAGGATCGTGAGGACGTCGCTCGTCCCAACCGTGGCTACGGGGGACTCGTAAGCCTCGCGTATCTCGTTGGCGTAAATCTTTGTGTCGCCCTTCTTAGGCTGCATCTGCTGAGCCTGGGCAAAACTCACCGCGGCAACTACCGTCGCGACCATCAATGCCAGCTTGGAAACTCTGTGTAAGCGCATGATAAGCTCCTTTTTTTGTGTTATCGGCACCGGAATAAGCGGCGGTTGCCCCGGTATCCGGAAAACGAACCCGCCCACTATATAAACTACTATATATTTCGGATAAAGTCAACTTTTTTTTATTTTTTTACATTTATCCGTAAAAAAGAGGGCGGCGGAACAAAAAGGGACGGCTTGCGCCGTCCCTTTTCGCCCAACACGGGGAGACTTCCCCCAAAACCCCCCCGCTTACTTACCCAAGCTCACTCTTTCCAAGCTCTCTTTGTCAATGTTCTCTTTCAACGCTTCCTTGAACGACCTCTCCAGCATGATCGGATCCAGCCCCGCCTCGGTTATATCAAGGACGGTCACCGGGCTGTTGGTATCAATGTATCCCTGAACCTCCGCAGCGTTGAAGCTCATGGTCTTCGACACAGCGCTCTTCTCGCTGACGCTCGCCTGCTCGTGCTTCGGCTGCTTCTGAGCTTGGGCAAAACCCACCGCGACTGCTACCGTCACGACCGCTAAGGCTAATTTGGACATTTTCATGATACCCTCCTTGCTTATTGTTTTTTTATTTGGAACGGTTCACGACCGCCCCCCGGAGACGGACCCGCCTCCCACTATATAGAGTACCATACTTTTTTGGTAAAGTCAAAGTTTTTTTTCAGTTCTTTTAATTTTTTTTAAAATATTTTACCTACAAAAACGCTACATCCATCTCCCTCGCCGCTTTGGTCTCGTCTAACCGCCCAACCGGAGTCGTGGTTGGGCAGGCGTGCAGGGACTTGGGGTCGGACGCCGCTATTTTGGCGATCTCCGCCATCGCGCCGATGAATGCGTCAAGCGCCTCCTTGCCCTCGGTTTCCGTTGGCTCGATCATCAAAGCCTCCTTAACGATCAGCGGGAAGTACACGGTCGGCGGGTGGAAGCCCCTGTCTATGAGCGCCTTGGCGATATCCACGGCCTTAACGCCCGCCTCGGCCTGACGCGAGGCCGAGAGTACGCACTCGTGCATACAGGTCTTCGGGTAGGGGACCTCGTAGCGTTCCATCAGCGAGTGCAAGACATAATTGGCGTTCAGAACCGCCTGTTCGCTGACCTCAAGCAGCCCCTTTCCGCCCATCATCAACATGTACGCGTAGGCCTTAACGCAGACGGAGAAGTTGCCGTAGAAGGGGGCGACCGGGCCGATTGAGTCCGGGTAGTCGCTGTTTGGGGCTAAAGCGTAGCCGTTTTCGGCGTTGACCCTGACCCTCGGCGTGGGCAGGAACGGCTCCAAGAACGCCTTTACCCCCACCGGCCCCGACCCCGGTCCGCCACCGCCGTGCGGGGTCGCGAAGGTCTTGTGCAGGTTCACGTGCATCACGTCGAAGCCGCAGTCTCCCGGGCGGAACTTGCCCATCACAGCGTTCATGTTCGCGCCGTCGCAGTACAAGAGCGCCCCGCGCGAGTGGACAATCTCGGCGATCTCCGCCACGCGCGGGTTGAACAGCCCCAGAGTGTTCGGGTTGGTCATCATCAGCGCCGCGGTGCCGTCGCTTATAATTTCACGTAATTTATCGACGTCCAAAAGCCCGGTTTCAGGATCGGTAGGCACAGTTCGGATCTTGAACCCCGCGGCGGCGGCGCTGGCCGGGTTCGTCCCGTGCGCCTCGTCAGGTATCAGAACTTCCTTTTTGGCCGCGCCCTTCTTACGGTGATAGGCCGCTATCAGCATCATCCCCGTAAGCTCGCCGTGCGCGCCGGCCATCGGCTGTAACGTGAAAGCGTCCATCCCCGTAACGCGGCAGAGCGACTCTTCTAAATTGCGGACGACGGCGAGCGCCCCCTGCGCGTATCTATGGCCGCCCGCAAGCTGCGCCGTCATTGGGTGGATCGATGAGAAGCCGTTTAGGGCCGCGATCCGTTCGCAGGCCTTAGGGTTGTACTTCATCGTACAGGAGCCGAGCGGGTACAAGTTATTGTCCACGCCGAAGTTCATCCGGGAGAGGGCGGTGAAGTGGCGGACGACGTCAGGTTCCGATAGTTCGCAGAGGTTGAGTGGCCGCGTCCGCTTGTAACGGTCGGGGACGGCGGAACCGGTAGGTACGTCGCATTTGGGGAGGGTTACCCCTTTGCGTCCGGCTGTTGATTTTTCAAAAATTGTCTGCATAGTGTCGTCGGATCCTTATCATTAAAAGTCAATATTTACCGCCTTCTATCCGGTAATTAACCGATTTATCTCTGTTATTACACGATCCAAAACATTTTCAGACACAGTTCCGAATCGTTTGATAACTATACGCTGATCAAGGGTATAAATTTTTTCACAACGTATAAGCGATGGTTTGGGAAGTTTGCCGCCCAATAAATCCTTTGTTTCTATAATAATGCCGTTTTGCTGCAAATTTGAAGTAATCGCTATAACTATTATATCTTTACTCGCGCTATTATGAGATATATTAGAGATAACAAGAACCGGACGCTTCTTTAGCGAAGACAAATCGCTAAACGGGATAGGGACTAAAACTATTTCTCCGCGCTTATACATTATTCCAAACCTCATCGTCTTCGTTATCCCAAAAATCAAGGGTGCTTTCGCTCGCCTTCATTAAATCATACGTATCACTATCGCTCTTAGGCAATAAAATTACCCTTGAATTTGACGACAGGTATTCACGATACTCAACCGGAATACTTATCTTCCAGTCGGCATCAATTTTTGCTTCAAATTCAACGGCGTTTGTTACCATACCCGCCTCCTTGTCCTTGATATTATATATACATACAAATTGATATTTATGCCTGACGCCTAACAATCATAAAATAATATTTGGCGACCGGCAAAGTCAAATTAATGTTATGGACGAACCGCCGACCATAGGACACTGGACGGCGGGGACGGGGGAGCGGGGTTAGAAAGTGTAGTCGTAACGGGCAAATACCTTGTAGTCGCCGGATTCTGTGGGGAGGATGGAGAGTTTTAGGCCGTCGTAGGGTTTGAAGTTTGGGCTTCCCCGAAAAAGTGGACACATATAAAACCCCAAATTATATTTAATACTATTAACGGGGAGGGTTTTATGGTTAAGAAGCGTTATTATGATCCTGAGTTTAAACGGGAGGCCGTTCGGCTTGTATTAAAAGAAGGCCGCAGTGTACGAGAAGTAGAGAGATCATTGGGTATTACCTTTGGTGTGCTTAAGAACTGGGTGAAGACTCGGCAGAAGCGCGCCAATGGTTCGCAAGACGGCCAAGAGACAGCCGCTGGCGCGAAGCGCACCCGTGAGCTGGAGAGGCAGCTGGCGCGAGTAACCGAGGAGCGCGACATCCTAAAAAAAGCCGTAGCCGTCTTCTCGTCGGACCTGAGTCGGTATTCGGGTTCATAACGGAACACCGCGCTGAGTTTTCAGTGCAGAGGATGTGCGAGGTGCTAGGAGTGTCCCGTAGCGGTTATTACAAATGGGTATGTAGAAAGCCCTCGAAACGTGAGGAGGAGCGGTCGGAGATGAGAGCGCAAATTACGAAATTGTTTGCGGAGCACGAAGGGCGTATCGGTAGTCCCAAGATGCGCCGCGAGCTTGCAAGGCGCGGCATTTCGGCGGGAAAGAACCGTGTGGCGCGAACTATGCGCGAGTGCGGTTTTCGCGCCAAAACGCACAAGCCATTCTACGTTGCGACTACCGACTCGAACCACACACTGCCGACAGCGGCGAATCGTCTTAACCGTGAATTCACGGTTGATGAGCCGAACAAAGTGCTCGTGGGCGACATCACGTATGTCAAGACGTCTGCCGGCTGGGTATATTTGGCGGTGTTTATAGACCTGTTTTCGCGCATGGTGGTAGGATGGGACATAAGCGGCGACCTAGGTACCGGGATGGTTCTAAACGCGCTGAACCGCGCAGTAAAGAGCCGCAGGCTACAATCCGGAGTGATGGTTCATACCGATCAGGGCAGCCAGTACGCCAGCGAGGCGTTCCGGGAAACGTTACGGGAGTACGGCTTCGTCCAAAGTATGTCCCGCAAGGGGAACTGTTGGGATAACGCTGTCGCTGAATCCTTCTTCCGCATATACAAGACGGAACTAGTGTATCACCGTAAATTCAAGGACTTAGCAGATGTTTGGCATAAAAGTTTTGAGTATATCGAGTGTTACTATAACCGGAAAAGAATCCATGGAAGTCTAAATTACTTGACTCCTGCTGAGTTCGAAAACCAATTTTATAGTAAACTCGTAAAGAAAGTGGCTTAACGGGGGGTGTCTACTTTTTTGGGGGAAGACCAGTTGGCGGCGACGGAGGATTTTGGTTTGGGTTTGTGGTAAGTAACAGAACGGACAATGTTGAAGATTTGACCGCCGATGAATATCGCAAGTCCGGTATATTCAGATATATCAGCAGCAATGTTATCTTGAAAGTCATTTTGTCGATGTATGTTTTCCATATTATTCATCAATAAAACATAGGCGATATTCGCTCCTAACATAATACCGCCGCCGACGTAATCTTTCATTATGAGAAAAGACCCAAAACCGCCCGGCACGTTTAATGCCCATGTCCCCCATCTTTGCCCCGTCGTAAAATCTACATATTGATTATCCGAAGAAGAACTGTTGTCGCGCACGTCTGCCGTATAATTTTCCGTTGATTTCGTAGCAACAACCGCCGTCTGCCCCTGCCCCCCTATAAACTTCCTATACATCTCCCCGCAAGCTACCGTCGCTTTCTCCAAAAGTTCCTCAATATTTCCCGACCGAACCGTCTCCGACGTAACGACCAGCGTCCCGTTTTCGGTTTCATACAATTCGACCGATAGCGTGAGTTTCGTTCCGAATTTGCTGACAGTCCCACGCACGATATAATCAGCGCCAATCTTGCTGCCCAGTGTGATAACGCAATTTTCGTCCGCGCACTCCTCAAGCACCGCGCCGCCCATCGACTGGACGGTTTCCGACGTCATGACGTTGTACTTGTCTCGCGGCATGTTTTCGGTAGCCTGCCTGCGGAGTTCGGCGGTTATCAGCCTGACTTCCGCCGGATTCAACTCGGCGGACGCGCCGGAGGCGGCGTCCACATCCGTCTCCACAACCGCCACATATTTCACCCCAGCCGCCGACATCCCCGCAAGGAGCGCGACCAGCGCCATCGCCTTAATCACCGTAGTAACCTTCATTCGATATCCTTTCAACGTTAATTTGTCGCTTACCGTATGTACGGGCTATGCCGCCTATTTCATACTAATATAATAAACGCCGCGTCCGTGAAGTTAATTTTATTTAAAACATCTTTAAAAGCCTTAAAATCAAAATCTTTAAAATCTTTTTTAGACGAAGCCTTCGGCTTCATAGGATATGCGGGGCTAAACCCCGTATATATAAAATCAAAAGACTGTCTGAACTAGGATTAGTAGGATTTAAAGGATTATAGGATTAAAAAAAAAGCCGTTGAAGTTGACTTTGACTTTATATGCGGGGTTTAGCCCCGCATATCCTATGAAAGGGCGCGATTTATCGCGCCCTTTCGTCTAAAAATGA
>JAITFI010000089.1 GCA_031281485.1 Chitinispirillales bacterium
AAAGGGCGCGATAAATCGCGCCCTTTCATAGGATATGCGGGGCTAAACCCCGCATATAAAGTCAAAGTCAACTTCAACGGCTTTTTTCTTTTTAATCCTATAATCCTTTAAATCCTACTAATCCTAGTTCAGACAGTCTTTTGATTTTATATATGCGGGGTTTAGCCCCGCATATTCTATGAAGCCGAAGGCTTCGTCTAAAAAAGATTTTAAAGATTTTGATTTTAAAAGATTTTAAAATCTTTAACTAGTCAAGAACCCCGTAAGCGGCGACGAAGCATTAGCCGTCTTTGATGTTCCGGCCATCCCGGCCAAAAATGCTTGCCGACCGGCCTTAACGGCATACTTAAAGGCTTCGGCCATACGTACCGGGTCGTCACTTGCCGCTATCGCTGTATTCAGCAGCACTGCATCGGCCCCCATTTCCATCGCTTCGGCGGCGTGGGACGGTTTGCCTATTCCGGCGTCCACTATCACCGGCACCGTACTCTCCGATATCATTATCTCTATCAGCTCCGCCGTTCTCAAGCCCCTGTTGGTGCCGATGGGGGCTCCGAGCGGCATCACGGCGGCGGCGCCGGCGTCTGCTAAACGGCGGGAGGCGTAGAGATCGGGGCACATATACGGGAGGACCACGAAGCCCTCTTTGACTAACACCTCCGTCGCTTTCAGCGTCTCTTGGTTATCAGGCAGCAGGTAGGCGCTGTCGCTTATCACCTCTATCTTTATCCAGTCGCCGCACCCAACCGAACGCGCAAGGCGGGCTATACGCACGGCCTCCTCCGCGTTGCGCGCGCCGGAGGTGTTCGGCAGAAGTATCTTCCCCTCGGGGATATGCGACAGTACGCTCTCCTTGGGGCGATCCATGTCGACGCGGCGCAGCGCCACCGTGATTACGTCGCACTCGGCGGCTTCGAGCACATCCTTGATTATCCGGTCGTCGCGGTACTTGCCGGAGCCGGTAATCAGGCGGGAGCGGACGGTCACGCCGGCGATCTTCAGGTCGTCATTGCCGTTGTTATTATCGTTGCTCATGGATAATGCTCCCCTTTAGGCCCGTTATACACATGCGCCCCCGGCGCCACCGATTTCGTTATCCACGTATTCCCGCCTATGACCGCCCCTTTGCCTATCACCGTGCCGCCGCCGAGGATCGTGGCGTTGGCGTAGATTATCACGTCGTCCTCTATGTCCGGGTGGCGCTTCTGCCCGCTTCTGGGGCGTCCGTCCTTGTCGAATGGCGAGGTCGCGCCGAGGGTTACGCCCTGATATATCTTCACGTTACCGCCTATCCTGCACGTCTCGCCTATGACGACGCCCGTCCCGTGGTCTATGAAAAATCTGGGGCCGATCCTCGCCCCCGGGTGGATGTCTATGCCGGTGCGCGAATGTGCGCGCTCGGAGAGCATGCGCGGAATTATGGGAACGCCGATCGAGTACAGCCGGTGGGCGACGCGGTGCGCGGCTATCGCCTCCACGCACGGGTAGCTGAGAACGACCTCGTCAAAGAACTTCGCCGCCGGGTCGCCGTCGAGGGCGGCGGAGATGTCGTCCACAAGCATCGCCCTGATCTCCGGCAGCGACTCGATCATCTCTATGAGGGCGCGGGCGGCCCTCTCCTCGCAGTCGCACCCGCCGCAACCGTCGGCGTCGAAGCGGCAGTGGTAGCTGAACGCCATATACAGGCGCTCGCCCAGACGGGCGGATATAGAAAAGAGCTTGTCGGCAAGCGCGTCGACCGTTCTCTCGTCGGATTCAAAACGATGGCTGTAGTAGCCGGGGAATAGGACGGCCATGATGTCGTCAAAAATATCGTACATCTCGTCGCGCGCCTGCAAGTCAAGGCCGCCGCCGATAGGGGCGCCTTGCTCCAACCGTCCGGCGATCTGCGGGAGGCGGGAACTTATCCAATCCTTAGTGGTTGCGTTTTCGTGTACATTCATAATAATGTCTATAGATTATCAATAAGACGTACTATCATGTAAATATTTGATCCACTGCGTGAAAAATTCTGTTCTGTGCGATCTCCACAGGTTTTCCGGATTTTCTAAGTCTACGTTTTGGGGCGGCTCCACGTCGTCTCTTCCCTTTTCCGCGTCGCGGTTGTACTCTTCCACTAAGCGGGACGGTTCGTACTCCGGGTGGCCCAAGTGTATCAGGAATCGGGTGTCGGAGCTTTCGAAGATGACGTACCCGGCGCCGTCGGCGTGGGCGAGCAGGTTTACGTTGCCTTTGTCGCGTTCGCGTTCAAGCACGGCGTCGTCTATCCCCGAGTGGCGGCTTTGGGGGCACCAGAACCAGTCGTCCATTTCGCCGGTTATGCGGTGGTCGCGGTTCAGGTTTACCGTTTTGTAGACGCCGAAGACCTTTTTGGCGCAGGCGATTTTGTCTATCCCCAAGTACTTCGCCAGCGCCAAGCCGCCCCAGCAGATGCCGAGGGTCGACGCGACGTTTTTCCGGGCGTACTTCAGGATGCGCTGTATCTCCTCCCAGTAGCTGACCTCCTCGAATGGGATCTCCTCCACGGGAGCGCCGGTGACGATTACGCCGTCTAAGCGCGAACGCGCCACGGCCTCCTCGAAGGTGACATAGAGCTTGTCCAAGTGCGTCTGGTCGCTTGACGTGTAGGTGTGCGTACGCAGGCGTATCCAGACGGGCTCGATCTGCATGACCGAGCGTCCGAGCGGCTGGAGGAGGCTGAACTCGTAGGTCTGCGCTTTGGGCATGATGTTCAGAATGCCGATGCGCAGGGCGCGGATATCCTCCCGCAGAGCGTCGTCGCTGGTGACGCACTGCACTTGCCTGCTCTCCAAGGCGCTTATGCCATGGTAGTCCCGCGGAACGACAATCGTCATTTTATCCTTTTTATCCCCTCGCGCAACGGGGCGGGCAGCCACCGCCCCTACAAGTACGGATATGTATAAATTTCATTAAATCTCATAAATATAATATATGGGCGGGGCCTGCCGTCACAAAATCGACATCAAAAAAAAAGGCGGCCCCGCAGAGCCGCCCAAAGCACGCATGCAACGTCAGTCCTTACCTCGTCTTCTTGAAGTCGTCCTTCAAGTCCTGATAGGTAACGTACCTATCTTGGCTGCCGTCCTTAATGATCGAGTCGTAAGTGGGGCCGGGTTCGTCCTTCCAAACCGGCTTGCCGTCTATTAAGTGAAGTCTGGTGAACAATTGCTTCTTGGCGGCGAAGCGGTCGATCGAGAGCATGACCGTGTCGCCCTTATAGCCGTAGGTCCCCCAAGACTCGAAGAGCCAGTCTTCCTTGAAAGTCGGGCTGCTCTGCCCGAACTTCTTTTCCGTGAGGTGGATCTTGCCGTCGCTGCCGAACCTGAAAATCTTGGTCGTGACCGCGTTCACCTTGGGATCCTCCACGCTCTTGGCCTTTTCAGTGAAGACCCACTCGCCCGGGACCAGTTTCTTTATACGCGCCGCCTTTGCCTCGTCCTCCTTGAGGAACGGGATCAGTTTCAACAAAGAATCCGCCCTCACGCTGGCCTGAAGCAGCCAATCCATCCTCTTGAAAGAGTCTATCACGGCTACGAGCGAGTCGATCTTGCGGGCCTGAAAGCTTGTCAGCTCATCTTTGGCCTTGATCCCCGTGCTCCGGGCCGCGTCAATCTTACCCCCCAGTGTGGCGACCTCCTGCTTGTAGTAGTTCTCGACCTTTTCGAGGTACACCTTCATGGAGTCCGCGGCTTTCTTAGCCGGCGCCTTGTTGTTCTTCTCAAGCGCCCTCTTAGCCTCGTCAAGGAACACGCGGGCCTCCGTCATCTTCTCCGCCGGCACCCCCTTGGACTTAAGCAGTTCCAGCCGCTTCTGCGCGTCGTCAATCGACTTCTGATCCACCCCGCCGCCGCAACCGATCAAAACAAAAGCCGTCCCTACAACTACAGTTAAAGCCAACGCCAACTGTCTACGATACATAGCACATCCTCCGAATTTGAGGTTTTGGGTTTAATTTCGAACATCTCAACACTAATATAGAAAAATAATTCGTGGGGATGGATAATGATTGAAAAAAAATAAAAAATGTCTGAACTAGGATTAGTAGGATATGGCCGCCGCCGCTGACGCAGATGCGGACGGTGACGGAGTACCTGAAGGCGCGGCCGGAAGATAGACTAGCGGACCTGATCGGGAAGCGGAACGCGGTAAATCCGGCGCTGTACCATAGAGGGCCGACGCAAAACGGGATAAAACTCGGCGCCCAAGGGACGATTTGGAGGGTGCCGAAGGATTTGATTGTGCCAAAAAAAGATTTGACAGGCGGCGCGGAAAGAGGTATATTAATAGGTGTGGACAAAAACAGCATACATTCACCGATAGAACAAGGGCGTACCGATGGAGTAGGCGAACCCTGGGCGATAAGGCGGCACGGTAAGCCGCTCAACGATAGGCAACAGGCGATTTTAGATAAGTTACCCGAATATGACAGTCGTGTGATCATAGACAAAGGCGATGTTTCAATGACGGATTTGGCGGCATTGACGGCTAAGACAGGAGATGAGTTCGCGATGTTTACGCAGGGTTCGCGGCGGTTGATTGTGCGTGGAGATTTCGAGCATGTAAATATAGATAAGAGCATGGCCGCCGAAATGAATGCGCAGGGGTTTAAGTGGAGCGGACACACCCATACGAAAGGTGTTGTTCCGTCTGAAGGGGATAAAATTATTCTAAGGCAGTTTAGACAAAATTTAAGTTCGGTATACGATTCTGAAGGGGATTTTAACTTTTTCGGTAAATCTTAGATAGGAATGGCTATATGTACAAAAATAGTATAATAATAAGGGACTATACACCCGATATAGAAAGATATTGCGCTGATAACGCACTATCAGCAAGCAAGGTTTTTGATTCGTACAAGGCTTGGAATAACAAAGTTGGCCGATTGTTTATCTTAGGCGAAGGTGATCCTGAAAGGGGAAAGCTTGGATTGGCGGATAATGTCCCTCTGCCTATAGCGCTGGAAATTTATCTTGAAAAAGGCAAGCTCCGCTTTGAGCAAACCGAGCATACGCGCAAATATTTAGGCGCTACGCCACACGCTGTAGCTGTTTGAACGTAGGGGGACGTGATGATAACATTACACGAAGCTTATCTTAAAGCTAAAAGTTATGGAGAGAAGTACGGGCGTACTCGTTTAGTCGATTGCCGCGATTATGGGGATTTTTGGGGCTTTGATTTTGTATCACCTATGTATAAAAAAGGGGATAACGGTAATGCGGATATTACCATAAACAAAAAGACTGGCGAAAAAAGTTCTTTCAACCCGATAATGGATTTAGATTTAGCCGAGAAGTCAACGCCTATTCCTATAGAGCAGTTCGCCGAATACAACGTAGCAATTTAAGCTCAATAAGCATATCTTAAAGCCAAAAAATATAGGGAGGGCGCAGCCCTCCCCTTAAATGAATTTGATTTTTATCTTTTGACTTTCAACACCAGATAAAACGTGCTTCCGCCGCGCTGTATCAATAATAACGCCGTGTCTCCGGTCTTCAGGCCTGCGGTATTTTGTGAAAAATCTTTGACCGACGGCACCGCTTTTCTGTTAACTTCCATAATGATGTCGCCGGGCCGGATTCCGCTTTGGGCGGCCACGCTTCCGGGCTCTATCTGCGTTACGACCACGCCTTGAACGCCCTTCGGCAAACTGAACTTGTCACGCAATTCCTGCGTTATGGCGTCTACCGTCATCCCAACGAACTTTCCGTCCTCCTTTGCCGCGCCTTGAGCCGGTCCGCTTGGCTGGCCTCCCGACTGCGCGGACGGGCTTGACTCGTCTCTCGACGTCAGTTTTACGTTCACCGTCACGCGCTTGCCGTTGCGGAGAAGCTCCACCGGCACGCTCTTCCCGGGGTATATCGACGCCACCAAGTTGCGCAATTTGTTCGCGTTCTCGGTGGGTTTGCCGTCTATGCTCTGGATGACGTCGCCGCGTTTTATCCCCGCCTTATCCGCCGGCTGGCCTTTGAAGACGTCGCCGATCAGCACGCCTTTGGTCTCGGCGGGCAGGCCGAAGGCTTCGCGGGTCGCGCGGTCCAGTTCTTGGATCGAGACGCCGAGCCAGCCGCGGCTGACTTTGCCATCGAATATCAAATCTTCCATAATCCGGCGGGCCATGTTGATCGGCACGGCGAAGCCTATGCCCATGTACCCGCCGGTCTGCGTGTATATCATCGTGTTTATTCCGATTAACTCGCCTTTTATGTTGACCAGCGCGCCGCCGGAGTTGCCGGGATTTATGGCGGCGTCGGTCTGGATGTAGTTCTGGTACTGCGCGGCGCCGCCGCCGGGGTTGGGCGTTTGGCGGCCTATGGCCGAGACGATGCCCATCGTCACCGACGAGGTTAGGCTGAACGGGTTGCCGATGGCCACCGCCCAGTCGCCGGGGCGCAGCAGGTCGCTGTCGCCGAGATAGGCGACGGGGAGGTTGTTCACGCTCTCCTTGATCTTCACGACGGCCACGTCGGAGAGCGAGTCGGCGCCCACGACGTAGGCGTCGAAGCCGCGCCCGTCGGCGGTCTTTATCTCAATCTCGTCGGCACCGGCCACCACGTGGTAGTTGGTCAGTATGTAACCGTCGCGGGAGACGATCACCCCCGACCCCAGCCCCTGGCTGCGGCGCTCTTGGCGCTGCTGCTGCGGCTCCTGAGGGCGCCCGCGCCTCTGCTGCTGGCCGCCGAAGAACTCCTCGAACGGGTTCCCGCCGCCGAAAAAGGGGCTGTCGAAGAACTGGTAGAACGGGTTGTTGGTGAAGACCACCGTGTCTATCTTCGTGGGGATCACCGAAACGACAGTGGGCACGACCTTTTCCGCGACATCGGCGAAGACGGTGGCGAAGCCCTGCATCGCGGGCGGGAGCGTGACTTTTGGCGCGGCCTGCGCCCCGAACTGCACCGATCCGCGAGCCGGTCGGGCGGGTTCCGCGGAGAATGGTTTTGCCGCCGACAGAACGACGGCCACGACGGCGGCAGCTGCAAATATTGTCGCCTTTGCCGCCCTTGATTTTGTTGGTTTTGACGATGATGCGGACTTGCTCCTGATGCTTCTGAACATAGCGCCCCCTTTGCTTTTAGCGTTTATGGTTTTTGGGTTCCGGTCTAAATCAGACCTTTTTTGTGATGAATACGCGCTTGTGTTAAAAATATTATTAGAATTATAGGATTTTAAAAGATTTTTAAGATTTTGACTTAATAAGATTAAAGAAATTATATATTATTATTGTATAAACACTATCCACCGGCGAGTAGAGGCTATAAAACGTGCAAGTGCTATGTAGGAATTGCGGTTACTCCGGTATGTTTGACCCGGCCAAAGCGCCGGATCAGCCGTTTGTCATAAAGTGTCCAAAATGCGGCGGGGCGATACAGATGCCCGGCCGTATCGCGGCGCAGGCCCAATACGCTCAACCGGCCAGACCCGCTCCTGCGACGGCTGTCTCCGCCGCGCCCCCCCCGCCCCCGCCCGGCGCCATGCGGATCGACACTTTGCTGCGCACCATGGTCGACCTGAAGGCCTCCGACCTCCACCTGTCGAGCGATTGCCCGCCCATGATCCGAAAGGACGGCGAGATGGCGGCCTTGCCCGGCTGGCCCGTTCTCTCCGCCGACGACGTGAAGAACCTGATGTGGCCGATCACCCCGGAGCGCAACCGTAAACAGTTTGAGGAGTGCTGCGACACCGACTTAGCCTACCAGATCGAGGGGATGGCGCGCTTCCGGGTCAACCTATTTATGGACAGGAAGGGCATGGGCACCGTGCTGCGCGTCATTCCCAACAAGATCATCACCGCCGAAGACCTCAACCTCTCCAAGGAGATACTGGGCCTCTGCAAACTGCCAAAGGGGCTGGTGCTGGTCACAGGGCCGACGGGAAGCGGCAAATCGACAACACTCTGCGCCATGATCGACTACATAAACCGCACCCGCAAAGACCACATGATCACCATAGAAGACCCTATCGAGTTCGTCCACGAAAACAAGAGTTGCCTGATAAACCAACGCGAGATACACGAGCACACCGACTCCTTCAAGAGCGCCCTGCGGGCGGCGCTTCGCGAAGACCCAGATATCGTCTACATAGGCGAGATGCGCGACCTCGAGACGATCTCCATCGCCATAGAGACCGCCGAGACCGGGCACTTGGTCTTCGGCACGCTGCACACCTCCACCGCCCCCTCCACAGTAGACCGGATCATCGACCAGTTCCCCGGCGACAAGCAGGACCAGATCCGCATGATGCTGGCCGACAGCCTGCGCGGCGTGATCTGCCAGGTGCTCTGCAAAAAGCAGGGCGGCGGCCGCGTAGCAGCCATGGAAGTGCTGATGGTGACCCCGTCCATCTCAAACCTGATCCGCGAAAAAAAGACCTTTATGATCCCGTCCATCCTGCAAACCGGAAAGAACTTGGGGATGTGCACTATGAACGACAGCTTCTTTGAATTAGTCAGGCAAAAAACGGTCACGCCGGAGGAGGCCTACGATAAAGCGCTTGACAAGCCGGGGCTGCTCGGGATGTTCGAGAAGAACGGGATCGGGACGGGGTGGCTGAACGGCAAGGCCCCGCAGTAACACCAAATAACCGTTGCTATTTATCCATACATTGATGTATATTAGTCTGTATAATCGATCCTTAAGCCGGACAAGGAAAAGACCATGAGTTTCGACGACCACGACCGCTTTGTCGCCAAGAACCGCTCTTTGGCCCAAGCCGAAGACCTCGCTCGGCGCGACGACGCTCTGGATAAGAAGGGGTACGCGTACCTCCGCGGGCGCGACGACAGCTCCTGCTTCAACTGCAAGATGAGGCAGACCTGCCGCGAGTTCTCAGCCCGCCGCAGCGGCGGGACCGCCGGCGTCGTCTCCTTCGGCGGCGACGAGAGAATGATCTGCGACAAGTACATGCCCGCGGAGAAGGCGCAGAAAGCAATGAGCGACAAGCAGGTCAAGTCGCTTCTCAAAAACATAAAAAAGGGATATTGACCCATAGGGAGAGGACATACCGAAAATGGAAAGTTCGCCGCTTGAACTCTACGAAACCGCATATAGGCTGCACTATGCCGAGAACAAGATTCCCGAGGCGCTCAAGTACTACGAGGCGCTCATAAAGGAGTTCCCGGAGTCCAACGAGTGCGGCTACGCCGTCGTCCAAATCCAAAAGATAAAGTCCAACGACGTCGCGGCCTCGGTCGCCGGCAAGAGCAAGGCGCACCCTCTCGCCACCTTAGCGTTCCTGCTCTGCCTGCTCATACTGGGCGGACTGGGCGGCGCCGGACTGATCCTGAAGAACAAGCTCTCCACAGCGCAAAAGCAGGCATCCCTCTCCGCGAAGGCGCTGGCCAACGCGATGAACGGCGAAGACGACGCCGCTCTGATGCTGCTCAACGAGATGAAACTGCTCTCCAGAACCGACATAACGCCATACGAACTGTCGGCGCTTATCTACCGCAAATCCGGCAAGATTGACAAGGCCAGAGCGGAATACGATACGTTTTTCAGCTTGAATCCGGGGGAGAGGGGGAAGTACGGGTCGATGGAGGAATTGGTGCCGGATCCGTCTAAGAAGTCGAAGAAATGAGACTAGGATTGGTAGGATTAGAAAAGAGATTATAGGATTTAAAGATTAACGAAATGAAGATGCGGATAATATGAACGCTTTAAAAACAATAACGCAGCGCATTGAAGACGGCTTTGTTCTGAACGAACAGGGGCGGTGGCTCTACATGGCCGAGCAGCGCATATACGAGAGACGGGTCATAGAGCAGATCGTCAACGGCAACGTGCTGGTCGACGGAAAGTGGGTAGCCATCGGCGAGGCGAGGCGGCTCGCGTTGCGCAACAAGGCGGCGGCGCAACGCAAACCGGCGCAGCCCCCGGCCCCGGCGGTCACACCGCTAATGCCGCAGCCGCACACGGAAACGGCCGCGTTTGAGGCGATGGGCGATATGATGGAAACCATCTGCATGGACATGTCCGCCATGATGAAGCCGCCCGAGGTCAACACGGCGGAGGAGGACGACGGGCCCGCCCCGGCGCACGTCGACTCTGTGCTGATCTACGGATTGTCCACAAGCACCGCCGCCGATCAGTCCAAATACGCAATGGCCTACATAGACGAACGGAACCTATCGCGCAAACGCGGCGGGATCGGGATATCGGCTAAATTGGCTATCGCCGCGGCGGCAATCGCGGGAATCGCGTTTGTCGTGATACAAAAATGTCTGAACTAGGGTTAAAATGAAAATCACAAATATTATAACCGTCATACTGATAATCACCGCCATTTTCACGTCTGCCGCCTATTCCTCCGGCCTTCTGAGCGGGTACTACCAAATCATGAGTTTGGTACTCACGTACAACGACGACCCGAAGACCAAGCAGGGCTTCAACAATAACAACCTCTACATAATAGCCGGCGACAAGCGAATCAGGATCGTGGGGGCGTGGCGCGGCTACCCGCTGATGCAGGATGTGATCATAGAAAAAACCATAGGCGACACGCTCATACTGCGGGACACCGATAATCCGCAGAGCGTTTTCAAGTTCCGCGTTCGCAACAATACGATCAGCGGCCGCCACTCGATAACCGACGAGGACGGGACGCGTAAAATCGTCGACTCCAAAGCGGTCATAAAGCAACTCAACCAAAGCGAGAGTGACCGGCTAAAGATTATCTTCAGCCTGCCGTGAAAAGGAGAAAATTATGAATACCCGCACACTGGCAATCATAAAGCCCGACGCAGTCCGCGCCAAGCGCGCCGGGAAGATACTCTCCATGATTGAGGAGAGCGGCCTTACCGTCGACGCGGCGAGGATGTTCCGCCTGACGCGCGAGCTTGCCGGCGAGTTCTACGCCGTGCACAAGGGCAAGCCGTTCTACGAGGGGCTTCTCGACTTCATGTCGTCGGGGCCGTGCATCGTTCTGTCGCTTAGCGGCGAGGACGCCGTCGCGCGGTGGCGCAACCTTATGGGGGCGACCAATCCGGAAGCGGCGGCGGACGGGAGCATCCGCAAGCTATACGGCACCTCGGTGCAGTTCAACGCCTGCCACGGCTCCGACGCTCCGGAGACGGCGGCGAGCGAGACGGCTTTCTTCTTCTCCGGCGCGGAGCTGCCTTGACCGACTGCGGTACGAAGTTTTTATCCGGACTTCGACTACGCTCAGCCATCGGGCGGGCGTCTAGCCGTGCCGCGCTTGTTATCGCCGTATTAATGGGAATCGCGGGCGTCGGCTTCGCCCAGCCGCCTACGGTCATTGAGCGAAGCCGAAATGCCGCCGCTCAATCCGATTCGACGAGGGTTAACCTGCGGACGAAACTAACGCCTATCCGATCGATAGGCCGGTCATCAACCGGATTAACGGATACGTCGTCCAATAAACCCGCCGTGAAACCATCTGTCTCAGCGGATACTTTAATCAATCAACCGGCAGCGATATTAACGGATAGCGTTTCCGCCGCAACCGACTCCGCAAAGAAGTCTAAGAGCGAACTCGCCGACACCGTTCATTACGAAGCGGATTTTATCGACTACGACAACGAAGAGCGCGTCCTCTCTTTGGTAGGACGGGCGCAGGTGCGCTACCAAAACATCACGCTTCAAGCCGACACTATAGTCTATACCGTGGCAAGCGACCAGTTTCAGGCTCGCGGCAAGCCGCAGCTCATCGAGGGGCGCGACACGACCGTCGGCGACTTCATGGCCTACAACATAAAGACGCGGCGCGGGCGCGTCAGCTACGCCTTTACGCGGTTCGACGACACCTACGTCACCGGCAGCAACATCGTCAAAACCCGCGACAACCGTCTGTATATAGAACAGGGCGACTACACCACCTGCCAAAATCCGCAGCACCCGCACTACTACTTCTACGGGCGGCACATATTGGTGGTGCCCGACGACAAGGTGGTGGGCCGCCCGGTAGTAATGAACATCGGCGACGCGCCGGTGGCCGTTTTGCCCTACTTCGTCATGCCCATGCGGCGCGGCAGGCGCAGCGGCTGGCTCACCCCCTCTTGGGGCGGCAGCGTGGCAAACGGCGGCTACGTTGACAACGTGGGATACTACTACGCGCCCAACGACTACATCGACGCGACGCTCGCGACCAAAGCGCAGGAGTTCAACAGCTTCGTGTTCAACGCGCGCGGACGCTACAACTTGCGATACACGCTCGACGGAGAGGTCAGCGGCAGGTACGTGATCGACAACAGGCTCGAAAACACCTCTCAGCAGTGGGCGCTCGACTACAGGCACAACCAACTCCTCACCCCTGACGGCAACACGCGCCTGAGCGGGTACGGCAACCTCGTCTCCAACCGCACCTTCAATCAACTGTACAGCGATCAAACCTACGAGTTGGAAAAGCAGCAGCTCGACGCCAACATGTCGCTCTCCCACCGCTTCAGCGACATCAACGCGTCTACAAACTTAACCTGGCGCCGGAACCACAACCTGACGACAGACAAGATAGTCGAGGACATGCCGACGCTCGACTTTCGGCTGCAAAACAGGGCGCTCCTGCCGTACAAGGCCGGTGGATCAAAGAGCGAGCCGTCTTGGTACAACAACATCTACTACGCCTACGACACCAAGGCCAACGTGCGCCGCGAAGCCTACGGAAACGACTCCATAAAAGGCTTCATACGCCCCGGCATGGAGCACAACGCTAACGTCACGTCAACGCAGAAGATACTCAAGTACTTAGACGTCTCCCCATACGTAAATATCAAAGCGTCTATGTTCTACGGGGCCGTTGACACGCTGGTAAAAGACACTCTCTTCCTCCGGGACACCATAGTCTACAAGGTATCCGACCCGGACGCGGACACAAGGGCGCCCGGCTATACGCTCATCAGCGCGGTGCCGAGCTACTTCATCAACAGCGACGGCGATTTGGACTCGCTCTACACAATCACAAAGGTTAGCCCCGTCCGCAGGCAACTGGTGCGAGACACGCTCAACTCGGAGTTCAACTTAGTGAGATCGTGGAACACCGGCGTCAACCTGTCCACACGCTTATACGGGTTGTTTCCGATAAATGCGTTCGGCATAACGGCCGTCCGCCACACGCTCACACCGACTGTGGGCTACTCGTTTTCACCCAAACACGAGTTGGACAGGACGTTTTACAACGTGGGCATAAACTACACCGGGCCGAGGGCTAAGGCGGAACAGCTTGTAACGTTCAGTTTGTCCAACAGCTTTCAAGGAAAGAGGATGGTGGCGACGCGGGCGGGCAATCTCAAAAATAATACTGACGGGACTATCAGCGGAATCAATAACGGTAACGGGGTCAGCGGCGGCGACAGCGCGAACGGGGGGATTGACAATCGCGTCTATGATGATAAAGATATTGATACTATTAATATAGTTAACAATAAAAGCGGTATTATTGACAGCGTTAACGGTATTAATAGTGATGTCGGTGTCAATACCGTCGATAGCGTCAATAGCGTTAACAATGACGGCGGTACAGATACCGTTAATCTCGTTGATAATGTTAAAGACGTTATTGATACCGTCAACGTTAATGATAAGAATAACATCGCCGATACCAATAGTATCAATACCGCCCAAAAAGGAAAAAACAACAACGCTAAGCGCGAAGAGAAATTCGATATTCTCACACTGTCAATGAACACAGCTTACAACTTTGAGGCCGACAGGCGGAAGTGGCGCGACCTGAGCCTGAGCGCGAGCACCGGCATCAGCATTCTGAACGCGTCGTTCTCCTCCGGTTTCTGGTTCTACAACGAGGCCGACGAATTCACGCCACCGACGATGAACTCCTACAGCGTGGACCTGACCTCCGGAAGGCTCGGCGTCGACGGGAGTTTTTGGGACGGCGACCTTTTGGAGCTTGACTTGACCAAAACCGGCGTTCCCGCGGCGAACAGGGGGGCTCAAAGCTGGGGCATAGGCTTCTCGCCGAGCCTCAGCTACAGAGCGAGCCGCAGCGCGCCGTCGGAGCGCTTCATACCCACAAAATCGTTCAACGTAAGCTCGTCGGCCAACGTAAACCTGACTAAGTCTCTATCGGTGCGGTGGAACGGAAATTACGACTTTTCGAGCGATAAATTCTCGCACAACAGCTTCGACTTCTACTACGACATGGAGTGCTGGGAGATGCGGTTCTCTTGGAGACCGGAAAAGATCAATCCGGGGTTCAGCTTTGTGGTGAACGTGAAGAAGATACCGGATATTAAGTGGGAGCAAAATGAGACTAAGAGTACTAGGGTTCTTTAAAATCTTTAAATCTTTAAAATCTTTTTTAGACGAAAGGGCGCGTAAACGCGCCCTTTCATAGTATATGCGGGGCTAAACCCCGCATATATAGAATCAAAGTCAAAAGATAACGTCAAAACATGCGCCGCTTCGCG
>JAITFI010000083.1 GCA_031281485.1 Chitinispirillales bacterium
AAAATCAACGTCAAAAGCGATGTTGACGTTGCCTTTGACGTTGACTGAAGTTCGGGGGTTTAGCCCCCGAACTATCTATGAAAGGGCGCGATTTATCGCGCCCTTTCGTCTAAATATGAATTTGATTTTAAAGATTTTAATGATTTTAAAAGATTTTAAAGATATCGTATAAAACTCACGGTACCGCATCAGGCACCTTATGTTTGACGACCGCCTTCTTCCACCTCCCCGACCTATACCAAAGCAAACTGATGCACATCGTAAAACTGAACCCTATCACGTACGAGACCCAAACGCCCTTTATCCCCAAACTCGTGCGCGACAAAAGCGTCGCGAACGGTATTCTTATCCCCCAGACCGCTATCAGCGTGAAGATGAGCGTGGTGAACGTGTGCCCCGCGCCGTTTATCACGCCGTTGGAGACGAACATCACCGCGAAGAACGATATGGCGGGGGCGGCTATCCTCAAGTAACTCCTGCCGATCTCTATCACCTCCGGGTCAGGCTCCGACATGAACGGGGCCATAAGGATCTCCGGTATGGATAGGAATATTACGGCGAAAGATACTGTTATACAGGAGGTCATTATTATACCCCACTTGAAGATGAGGGGGATTCTGTCGTAGCGCCCCGCCCCTATGTTCTGTCCGCTGATGGTGGAGACGGCGAGGCCTATCGACTGCGCCGGCAGAAAGGCCACCGCGTCTATGCGCCCGCCCACCCCGAAGGCCGCTATCGCCGCCGCGCCGAAGGAGTTCACTATGGAGGTGACGGCGGCTATCCCGAAAGATATCGACGTCTGCTGTATAATGGACGGGAAGCCGATCTTAGCAATGAGTTTCGCGATTCCGGCGTCTATGGAGAAAAAGTTGACTCCGGTCGTGAGCGCGCCGCCTTTGCGCCGCAGGTAGCCGACCAACAGCACCAGCCCGATTATCGGGCAGATGAGCGACGCCCACGCCGCGCCGTCCAACCCCATCTTGGGGAACGGGCCTATGCCGATGATCATCAGCGGGTCGAGTATGGCGTTGAGCGTCACGCCGACGAGCATGAAGTAGAGCGGCGTCTTGGTGTCCCCCACTCCGCGCAGGACGGAACTGATGAGGAAGTGCATGAACATGACCGGCAGGCTCAGCAGCATGATTTTCAGGTACGACTCGGCAAGCGGGACGACCGTGTCGGGCGTTCCGAGGACGGCGAGTATCTTTTCGGCGGCGAGTATCCCGCCGACGGCGGAGACGACGCCGAGGATGATGGTGAGGCAGAACGACGTGCCGATGGTTTTGCTGAGCATGGCTTGGTTGCGCGCGCCGTAGAACTGCGAGACCAGCACCGTGGTGGCGATGGTGGCGCCGGCGGCGACGCCTATGAATATGAACATAACCGGGAAACTGACCGCCACCGCGCCGATGGCCTCCTTGCCCACGTAGCGCCCTATCCAGATGGCGTCGACGAGGCTGTAACTCGTGCCGAGGAGGTTGGCGAGGAGCATGGGCACGGCGAGGCTGATGAGGTGCCGGGGGACGCTGCCCTCGGTCAAGTCCTTGCCGAATCTTTTGGGCTTCGGGGTCGCGTCCGCGTTTACGTTTGTGTTTGCGTTTTCGTCCATTATATTTGGCAGCCCTTACGGCGATAGTGGCGCAAGACCGCTAAATCGCCGAGTTACCAAATATAATAAATGGCGGGAGTATTTAGCAAGTATAACCGGTGAATTTCATTGTATAAACGCGCGGACGGCCGTAGGTCGCCCCTACAGCCGGATTGCAGACGCGTCGACATTGCAGGGGCGAACTGTGTTCGCCCGTGTTTTCGGTTTGCGTGCGGAAATCAACCGTAAAGATCAATGTTTTCGCCCTTGCCTATCTCGAGGCCCTTGACCGCGACTTCGAGACCGACTTTGAGCATCTTCTCGGCCAATTCGGTCATCTTGGCGCTGGGGTCTATGACAGCGCGGCTGACCGGGTCGGGCATTCGGGTTGACCCCAACGCCATAGATAGTATGTCCATACAGCCTCCCTTGTTTGTTGATTTTGCCTGATTTTGGGTAATCCTTTTACTTTTATCGGTTAATTCCGAGAAACCTTTAGCTATTTTATTAATTTTGTATAGAAAAGAAAGATTTTTATTTTTTAAGATTTTATTTGCGTTAATCACTATTGATAACTATATTATTAGGTTATGTAATTGATTCACACTCTAAAGAAAGGATTTGTTTATGAACAAAGTACTTGCCTCAGCCGTCGTCACGGCCGCAGTTCTTGTCTCACAGGCGTTCGCCGACACCATCACCAAGAATGACGGTCAAATCTTGGACAAAGTCACCGTCACAAAGATCGGCATCCGTGAAATCGAGTATACGACCGATAAGAGAAAAAAGGTGGTCTACGCCGTCAACAAAGCGGATGTGGCACAAATCAAGTTCAAAGACGGCTCGATTGAGGCGTTCCCGGTCAAAGAAAGACGCGGCGGCAAATATGGGAAGCCTCATTGGGGCAAAGGGCCGGGCCCCGGAGGGGAATTCAAGGGCCGCCCGGAGTTTGCCGATTATCCCGAACGCGACGCTCCGATCCCGCCTCAAGGCCACGCGGTAACGCCGCCGCCTCCACCGCCGCAACCTCAAGGCCACGCGGTAACGCCGCCGCCACCACCGCCGCAGCCTCAAGGAGGCCACGCGGTAACACCGCAGCCGCAAGGTCACGCGGTAACGCCGCCGCCGGCTCCAGCTCCGGCTCCGGCACAACCGGCGGCGCAGCCCGCTAAGACGCAACCGGTAGCGGCCCCGGCTCCGCAACCGGCTCCGGCGGCTCCGGCACAACCGGCGGCGCAGCCCGCCAAGACGCAACCGGCAGCGGCCCCGGCTCCGCAACCGGCTCCGGCGGCTCAACCGGCGGCTCCGGCCCAACCGGCGGCGCAACCCGCAAAGACGCAACCGGCGGCAACTCCGGCTCCGCAACCGGCTCCGGCGGCTCCGGCCCAACCGGCGGCGCAGCCCGCAAAGACGCAACCGGCGGCGGCTCCGGCTCAACCGGCTCCGGCTCAACCGGCTCCGGCTCAGCCGGCAGCGCAGCCCGCTAAGTAAAACGCGGAGGATAACGCTCCGAAACTATGGGCGTTATCTTCTTTTGGATTTTGCGATTGTTGTAAGATTTATCGAGGAAATTGACATCAATCTTTCGGCGGCGGGGACGACGAAGCCCCGCCGCTTTTTGTTTCCCCGGAAGAAGCGCCCGAAGACGGCGGCGCGGCCCCGTCCGATTTAGCGGCTTTCTTGTAGGACTCCGATCGGTAATCCGTGCTATAGAATCCACTGCCTTTAAAGATAAACCCGGCCCCCGGCGAAAAACGCCTCTTGGCCTCCCCGCCGCAACCCTCTTTTGGGCAAATCGCTACGGGAGGAGCGGTTATGCTCTGAAACTCGTCGAATATATTCCCGCACTTCAAACATTCGTACTCGTATGTCGGCATGTTAATTGAGATCCTTGCTTTGTGTAAAATCTTTTAAAGTCAAAACATAAACGACGGCTTCTTGGCCGGCTGACTACCACCGCTGCCGTTACCGCCTGTATTCGTACCGCCCCCTCCCCCTGCCCCGCCGCCCGCCGCGCCGCGCCTTGACGGGCCGAAGATGTCCATCTCGTCGCCGCTGCGCAGACCCCTCGCTATTCCGTGCACGTTGCAGGAGTCTACCATAGTCTCGTACTTGAAGTACTCCACTTTCTGCTTGGGGCACGAGTTCTTGGCCAATCCGAAGGACTGCGCGCAAATCATCAGGGCTTTTATACCCATGGGGCGCGAGAACTCCTGTCTCGGGAGGTCTTTGTGGAGCTCCTTCATGGCGTCCACCCAGACGGGGACCGCGGCGGCGGAGCCGGTCACGCCGTGGCCCATCGACCTCCGCTCGTCTATGCCGGTCCACACGCCGGTGGTTATCTGCGGGGTGAAGCCTATGAACCACGCGTCGGAGTACTCGTTGGTCGTGCCGGTCTTGCCGCCCGCCGACCTGCGGAAGCCGAGGCCCGGTATGGACGCCGCCGTGCCGCAGCATACCACGCTGCCGAGCATCGACGTCATCAAAAAGGCGGTCGGCGGCGATATGACCTGATGCTCCTTGACCATCGTTTTCTCCAAAATCCTACCGTTTTTGTCGGTTATCCTATTTATGAAGTATGGCTCGGCCCGTATGCCGCGGTTGGGGAAGGCCGAGTAGGCGGAGATGATCTCCATTGGAATCACTTCGCAGGAACCTATGGCCAGCGACGGAACCGGGCTGAGCTTCTGCTTTATGCCCATCTGAGCGGCGTAATCGACGACAATCTGACCGCCGACACGGGTAAATACTTGTATGGCTACGAGGTTATTGGACTTCGCGAGCGCGTCGCGGACGCTCATCGGCCCGAGGAACTTGCGATCATAGTTTTCGGGGCGCCACTCGCCGTCCGGCGTTACGAGGGTGATCGGCTGGTCCAATATCACGGTGGCTGGATTGATGCCGTTGTCCATGGCGGCGGTGTAGACGAAGGGTTTGAAGAGCGATCCGGGCTGCCGCCTCGCCTGCGTGGCGCGGTTGAACTTGCTCTCTTGGAAGTCGCGGCCGCCTACCAGCGTAAGGATGGCGCCGGTGGCCGATTCGAGAGAGACCACCGCTATCTGCGCCTTCCGGTATTTGAGGGTGTCGTGCAGAAGCGCGTATTCGGCGGCGTTTGCGGCGTAGATCGAGTCGAAGTTGTCTATGTAGGTTTGGCGCGGAATGCCCAATTTGCGTTCTGCGCCGAAACCGTCTATGAACATGCGGTTGAGCCGCTTTTGCAACGAGACTACCGCGCGCGTGGCGCTCTTCTCGGTGGAGTCCTGAGCGGCCGGGTCGAGCGTGGTGTAAATGTTGAGCCCGCCGTTGTAGAGCAACTCGTCGCCGTATTTGTCGGAGACGTACTTGCGGACCATCTCCATGAAGTACGGCGCCACTGGCGGGCGGTATATCTTGGGATTGGCGACCACAGGTTCGTCGGCGACCGCTTTGTATGCGTCGGAACTGATGAACTTGGCGGCGACCATCGCCTTCAACACGGAGTTGCGGCGAGCGGTGGTACGCTCGACGTTGTCGGGCTTGTCGGGCCTGTGGTGCTCCGGCAGCTGGATGGTTCCGGCGAGCACCGCGCACTCGTTCAGGTTGAGATCGGCCACATTCTTGCTGTAATAGTGTTCGGCGGCGGCCTGCATCCCGTAGACGCCGGCGCCGAGGTAGACTTGGTTGAGGTAGAGCTCCATTATCTCGCGCTTGGTATAGCTGCGCTCGAGCTGCACGGCGGTGAGCACCTCGCGTATTTTACGTATGAACGTCTTGTCGGAGGAGAGGTAGAGGTTGCGGGCGAGCTGCTGGGTGATGGTGGAGGCGCCTTGAGCCTTCTTCCCGCGGGCGAGGTTGACGAACACCGCGCTGATATTGCGCACCATGTCGATCCCCCAGTGGCCGTAGAATTTGCGGTCTTCGGTGGCTATGACGGCGTTCTGAAGCTCGACGGGGATCTTATCCAAAGGCACCCAGAAGCGCCTCTCCACGCTGAACTCGTGGATGGGCTTGCCATCCTTGTCGAGCACCTTGGAGACTACCGACTGCTCTATATTTTGGAGCTGCGTGTGCATCGGGAGCGTCTCGTAGAGCCGGTAGATGAAGATGGCGCAGGCCGCGAGGCCGAAAGCGACCGCCGGAACAATAATCAGTATTAATATGAATATGGGGAGGCCTTTGATCTTTGCCGGCGCGGACGCGGGCGCCTGTACGGGCGCTGGCTCCGGCGCGGACGCCGGAGGGCTTTCGGAGGGGCCGGTGGCTATGAAACCAAAGTTTTTAGAGCCGTTGCTGTTGTTTTTTTTATGTTTTGGCATAGTATCAATAATCATAACAGAAAGCCCTTAATGACGTAATATCCGTCAAAAAGGGCTTTATTTTGATATAAAATAGTGGAGCTGAGGGGGATCGAACCCCTGGCCTCGACATTGCGAACGTCGCGCTCTCCCAGCTGAGCTACAGCCCCGGTTTCTGTCACGATCAAATCCGTGAATCAATAAAATAATATACGGAACGGCGCGGCGCAAACATTTTTTGCAGATTTTTTATCCGGCAGCTATAATTAGATTTTAATATTTTTGACTATACGCCATTGTATTATATTATTTTTAGAAATTCCGGTATCAGGTACGTTTAATAAAAATACCTGTTTTGATAAGGATGACAAAAAAATGTCTTACATCGGCATCGGCTACTCCGGCGAGAAGAAGGATTTCCTGACCGACCTTGTCAGAGCGAACAAGGCTTGGCTGAAGGGCGACAGGAACCCGCGCTTCTTCGGGGACTCGTTTCTCGTGATGTACGACTCCAACACCGCCCGCGAGTTCGCCAAGAAGTGCCTGAACGCCGACAGCGACGGCGGTATCGTCGTTTACCACATGGAACGTTCGATCAAGGGATAATAAATGCTGCAATTCTCCGAAAAACTCGAACCTGTAAAGATACTGCAACTGCTCTCCAAGAGCTTGCCATACTACCTCGATTCATGGCACGACATAGACGAGCGCAAGGGGCTTTTCGGCAGCGTGGAGCCAAAGGGGTTCAACATGCGCGCCGCGGGGCTGTCGTCGCCTGTCATAGAGTACGTGGTACGGCCGCACATAAATATCCTTTGCGTTCTCAGCGGCTACGTCTACCTTAATCAGTACGGGATAGCCGGTCAGGTAATCGGGCGGTTCGACCTCATAGACAGGTTGCACAAGGGGCTTGCGTGGGTCTGCGCCTGCCACGTTACCGGCGACACGGACGTGGCGGCTTTCCTAGAGCGTATGCGGTGGGGAGAGAATTGGCACAGCGGTTTGTGGGCCTCCATGCTCGGCGTGATCGCGGTGCTTGCCGAGCCGGTGCTTGAAGAGGGCGAGCAGGCGCGCATCCGCGAGATTATCGCCCACGAAGCCGACCGCTTTATCGGCGTCACCCCGCCGTCCGGCGGCGGCAACGACTCCCGCGCCGACGACAACGCCCAAGACGCCATGCTCTTGGCTTGGGCGATAAACCTATGCCCGAACCACCCGCACAACCCGGAGTGGGAGGAGGCGCTTAAGACTTGGGCGGTGAACATAGGCTCGAGCGTCCACGACGGCGCCGACCACAGCGAGTACTTCGGCGCGTCCGTGGCGAAGGCGGTGACCACCTGCAACCTACATCCCGACTTCACGGCGGAGGAGCACGGCTTTTTCCACCCGAACGCCCTCTCTTACGGTACTTGGATCGCCCTCGCCACGGCCGCCTACGCTTTCCAACGGCGCAACCCGCCGCCGTACCTCTCTCGCAAAAGCCACCAGCAGGTCTTCGACATACTCGTGCGCTTCTGCCTGCCGAGCGGTATGCTCTTCGCGCCCGGCGGGCACGACATGCCGCTGTTTATACCGCGCCCTATGGCCCTCGCCTGGGGTCACTGGAGCGGCGACCCGCGCGCCCCGCACATGACCGGCAAGCTCTTGGCGTGGATGGACGAACTGAGCGAGGCCAACACAAGCGAGCGCGTACCGTGGGTCTTGGGCTTCGACCCGACGCACGACGGTTGGGAATTGCTCTTACAGAGCCAAGTCGGCGCGGAGCTAACGATAATGGCCTGCATGCCATTCCCCAAGGAGCAGCGGACATTCTCCGCCGGCCAGTTGGAAAACGCCATTGACACAAGGCAAATATACCCGTATATCGAGCTTTGCTACAGGAGAAACGTACGCTCCACCCGCAGCGTGGCGTGGAAAGCCATAGGCGGCCACCCGCTGATAGGCCTCCACCTGCACTCCGGCCCGGAACTCTTGGCGACGTTCAAAGCCGCGCTCTTAGGAGTGCCGTCGGTGAGCGACCCCATCAAGTCCGCCCACACCCTCTTCCACAACGACCGCTACCTACGCGACGGGTTCGACACAAGCGGGCGCATCGCCTACCTCAACGCGGAGGGTCGCAAGATACTAACCCGCGATATCCGCGTCCTCACATGGGGCGAGGAGGGCGTCGTGGTACTTGACCAAATAAACGCCAACGCCGACCTGACGGTAAACGAGCAGTACCTCTCCCCCGTCTACATCGTAAACGACCGCTGGACGGCCGGGACGATAGACTTAGTGAGCGGTTCCTTCAAAGACACGATCCTCTTTGAGCAACGCAAATACAGGGAACTCCCCTGCCCCGCCTTCTGGGCGAACATAAACAACCAGCTGCTCTACCAATTCGTATGGGGGCGCAACAAGGGTTTGTACTACCTGCCCGGCGGTGAGCGCAACGCGCCGCCCTACTGGAAAAACTGCCGCTTGGACATGCTTGCCACGCACGTGGACGCGGCGCCGGTAAAACGCGGCGAGGCGGTGTACAAATCGGGCTTCTACATCGGCGGCGGCAAGGGGCCGAAGCTGTTCAAGACCACGGGAACGCCCGGAGAGTTCTTTAAGGGGCTTGTGGTCATGGACGGGAAAATCACCGTGGGGTTGGATTGAAATACCGCGTCCCGGATATTATTGACAACTACAGAAAGCTATGCGTATACTGCGACTCCATTTGGAACCGCGCGAAAGAGGCCTATCCGAATGAAATCGCCTGCCGGAAAGGGTGCGGGATATGCTGCGAACTGCAATCCGTCAATCAAATAGAGGCTTACGCCATCCGTTCCTACATCGTCAATAATAAAAATCTTTTTGAGGATAGATGTATTGATAATGATAATATGAATGTCGATACCGATGATACCAATATCGATACTAATGACAATACTGACGCCTGCCCGTTCTTACATCAACAATCTTGTACAATCTACCCCGCCCGACCGATAATTTGCCGTACGCACGGTCTGATACTGCGCTCGTCCGAATTTCCGCTGTCGAAACAGGCCGCAAGCTGCCCGTACAATTTCCCGTCCGTCCATCCGGACGACTTCCCGCCGGAACTTGCGGCGGACGCGGACGTCATAACAAAGAACCTCGTCAACCTGAATCTGGCGTTTTGCATGGCGAGCGGAATCGACGCCAAAGATGGGGCGGAAAGCGCGGAGAGCCGGGTGCGGCTGCGTGATTTGGCGAACGCTCCGACCTCTAATTTCCGCAACAAGACGCTCTGAGCCCCATTACGCACCGCACGGATAAGGCGTTCTCATTGCCGTCGCTATGATCCTCGTACACGTAGCCGTAGGCGGAGCATATTCGCACGTAGTTTCCGGAGCCGTAAGGTGACGACCCGGTCCACCAATAGCCGCACTCCCCGGCATCTTTGGCGCGATTGAGATCGCCTTCGTGGTTGTCGTGGTACCGCATGCCGCCGGGCAGGGCGGCGAATCCGTATTCGTCGGCACCGTTGCAGTCCTTGCCGCCGCAGCCGCTCCAACCGATATTCGCTTTCAGCTTTTCACCCGCCGCCCCCGCGCCGCCCGCCGTCGTCAGCAGCTCTCTCCAATCCCCCGCCTCCGGTATCCTCCAGCCTGGGGGGCAGACCGTACGCGCCGTTCTGAAATCGTACAATCTGCCGTACTTTTCGCAATTTGATTCTTTATCGCCGTAGCACCAAGAACCGCTTTTCGGCTTATAATTCAGATTCTCAGCCATCCAAATCCGATCGCCGATCTTCACCGTCTTGTACTTTTGACCGTCTCTTCTGTCGTTAAGCGTCCACGGCTGCGCCGCCGCCGGAGCGGCCGACACGGCGACCAACGCCGCCGCAATCAAAAGCGCCCGTTCGATACCATTACCCATATTCATAAAAACGCCCTTTCGGCAACCGGAGATTTGACGCGCTGTTGTCAATACCCTCTTCTATAGAATATACATAATGGCGTTCCCGCCATCCTGCCCGCCTAAAAAACTTTTTTCTTGACTCCGCCCACGCCATATATTATCTTTATAGACCCGGATAAAGCCGGCCCGCCGCCCAAAGCCTCGGCGCCGTCCTTATCAAATCGGCCAATATAACACAAAAAAAGCCCTAACCGAGGGCGCGGAGGTATCAAAATGAAGGAGAAGATCCACCCGAAATACGAGGCGGCAACGTTCACCTGCTCTTGCGGCAACGTCATCGAGACGCGGGCGACCATAGGCAGCACGCATATCGATATATGCAACAACTGCCACCCCTATTACACGGGCAAGCAGAAGCTCATCGACAGCGCCGGACGCGTCGACAAGTTCCGCAAACGCTACGGGCAGACCGCTCCGGCGGAGGCGTGAGGTTTTTTTCAGCCCGTCTATGCGCTCCATCAGGCAGATACTAACCGCGGCCCTCGCCGCTCCTTTGGCGGCCCTTGCCGCCGACAGGAAGGACACCGTCGGCGGGCAGGCGCTCGTCGAGGGGGTGATGATGCGCAGCAAGGAGAAGGTGGCGTGGGCGGTGCGGCGCCCCGACGGGGAGACGGTCGTCGAGTCGTTCCCGTTCATCTCCGTCACCAAGCGTATCGCCGTCTGCAAAACACCCGTCGTACGCGGGGTGATAAACCTCTTCGAGTCGCTCAGCTGGGGGTACAAAGCCCTGTCGCGGTCGGTGGACATCTCTGCCGCTGAGGTCGACGCGTCGGACAAGCCCTCGGATTCGCCCGCCGGCGCCCCAAAACCCTCCTTTGCCGACCGCGTCTTGATGACCCTGTCCACGCTCGTCGCCTTCGCCATCTCCATCGGTCTCTTCATGTACGCGCCTATGTGGACGGCCTCGCGCGTACATTTCATAAACGAGCCGACGGCGCTGTTCAACCTCTTAGGCGGGAAAATATCGATCAACGTTCTCCAGTCGCTCCTCTTCAACCTCTTCGCGGGGACGATACGCATCGCGCTGTTCCTCATGTACATGTCGCTGATAAGCCTGTGGAGCGAGATGCGGCGCGTGTTCGAGTACCACGGGGCGGAGCACAAGACCATCTTCGCCTACGAGGACGGGAAGGAACTGACCATCGAGAACGTAGAACCGTACACCACGCTCCACCCGCGCTGCGGCACGAGTTTTCTCATACTCGTCGCTATATGCAGCATACTCCTATTCTCCGTTATAGATACCCTGTATATACATTATATATACGATTTCCGCAACAACCTGCCCTATCGTTTCGCGGTGCACCTCGCGCTGATCCCGCTTGTGGCCGGCGTCTCCTACGAGTTCCTGAAGCTCTCGGCGCGGTTTCAGCATTGGCCCGTTGTCGGCCTGCTGGTAAAACCGGGCCTGTGGCTTCAGCGCATCACCACGCGCAAGCCCGACGGTTCGCAGATAGAGGTCGCCGTTAAAGCGCTGGAGGCGGCGCTGTGATAGCTGCCAAGGTGGAGGGCATTCTGTGGAGGCACCGCGAACTTGAAGAGAAGATGGCCTCGCCGGAGGTCGCCGCCGACCCGTCGCTCTTGGAGAAGATCGGGCGCGAGTACAACGGCATAGCCCGCAACCTGCCTGTGTTCAAACGTTACTTGGAACTTGTAAAAGACATAGCCTCGGCCCGCCAGATAATAGCCGACGGAAGCGACGCCGATCTCGCCGCCCTCGCCGCCGAGGAGCTCGCCGATTTAGAGAAGGAGTTCCCAAATTGCGAGGAGCGTGTAAAGATGCTGCTCGTCCCGCGAGACCCCAAGGACATGAAAAACGCCGTCTTGGAGATCCGGGCCGGCACCGGCGGGACGGAGGCCGGAATCTTCGCCGCCGACCTGTACCGGATGTTCACCCACTTCTTCGAGAGGAAGGGATGGGAGACGGAGGTGCTCTCGTCGAGCTACGGCGACATGAACGCGATCAAGGAGATAATAGTGAACGTGCGCGGCGAGAACGCCTACGGCGCGCTCAAATACGAGTCCGGCGTCCACCGCGTGCAGCGCGTCCCGCTGACGGAGGCGCAGGGCCGGGTCCACACCTCGGCGGCGTCGGTGGCGGTCTTCCCGGAGGCCGACGAGTTCGAGGTGCAGATAAACCCGAACGACCTGCGAATAGATTTATATTGTTCAAGCGGCCCGGGCGGACAATCGGTCAACACGACGTACTCGGCGGTACGGATAATGCACGTGCCAACGGGGTTGATAGTTACTTGTCAGGATGAGAAATCTCAGCATAAAAATAAAGCGAAAGCGATGAAGGTGCTGCAAACGAGGCTATATGAATTGGAATTGGCGAAGGTGGAGGCGGAAGAGTCGGCGGCGAGGAAGAGCATGGTCAGCACCGGCGACAGAAGCGCGAAAATCCGCACATACAATTTCCCGCAGAACCGCGTGACGGATCATCGGATAAATTTGACGCTTTATAATTTGGACAAATTTATAAACGGGGATATGGACGAGATGGTGGAGGCGCTGGCCATTGCGGATTTGAACGAGCGGGTTAAGAACAGCAGCGAGGGGTGATGACTATCTCCGAATTGTTAATTGACATCCGCAAACGTCTATTGCAAGCATTCGGCGATTCCACGCTTGCCGATAACGAGGCAGTATTGATCATTGAACAATCACTGGGTATCACTAAAAAGCGGATATATTTAGATAGTTCTATCAGTATTGATACTAACGATGTTGATCATATCTATACCATAGTGGAACGACGGCTACGCGGCGAACCGTTGCAGTATATCTTCGGTAAAGCATATTTTTATGACCGTGAATTCTCCGTCAACCGCGATGTATTGATACCGAGACCGGACACGGAGACGCTTGTAGATACCGTTATCAACACAGAAAACAAATCTCCCGCAATGTTTATTGACATCGGCACCGGAAGCGGTATTTTAGCCGCCGTATTAACGGCGCATCACCCTGATTGGACCGCCGTAGCGATTGATATATCATTTAAAGCGTTGCAAACGGCTTCGCGTAATCTTTTCGGGGATGATGATAAATCAATCAATAATAATATCTATCTGATCTGCGGCGACATATTAGGCGCAATTAGACCCGGAAAACGCTTTGACTTTATCGTGAGCAATCCGCCCTATATATCATCACCGCAAATGAAAACGCTCGACAGGAGCGTCGCTGATTACGAACCTTCAATCGCCCTTTACGGCGGGGAAGACGGGTTAGATTATTATAGGATGATTTCCGCCCGCGCCAAAATGTATCTTAAAGATACGGGGCGGATCTACCTCGAAATCGGGTTCGACCAGGGCGTCAGCGTCCCGAACATCCTGCGCGGCGACGGGTGGAAAGATGTCGCGGTTGTAAAGGATTTGGCGGGGCGGGACAGGGTCGCGGTTGCTACTAACTGAAGACGGGGCCGACCACCGACACAGCGGCCAACCCCGCACGGCTACACTACCTACCACTTCCAACTACCTCACACCCACGACCGCAGACACGCAACTTTTTCTCTCTGCTAAAACCTGAACATCACCGCCACTGATATAATTAGTTGATTCCACAGCCTCTTAGCCCTATCGCCGCGGGTCTCGGGGACATCGACGGGATTTTCGGGCTTGATCTTCTCGACGATCTCGTAGGCGATTTTGAATCCGTTTTCAATCGTCTTTACGTTTCTTTCTCTGCGGTAATAGCCTTCTATATGCAAAATATTGTATACGGTGTCCAGACGGTCCAGCATTTTTTTATCTAATTGGGCTATATGGTACAGATAAAAGTCTATCGTGGCGTGTTTCTTCTTCTTGGGTATCTCCACCCCTTTCAGCGTGAGCCACGCGTCGAGAGCGACCAGCACCCCCAAATACGCGATTCCGCAGGCGGAACGGACGTACTTTACGTCCTTGTACCATCCGTGGTCCTGCTTTTCCGTCTTCCGCAGCGTCTCCTTGGCGTTGTCCATGTAGCGGATAGCCTCGGCGTAATGCTCCGACATAAAGGCGTTTTGCTCCTCATTCGTCATTTTTACCCTCCCGCATTGATGTTTGTCTTTTTTCTTAACCCGTTGATACACAACGAATTCCGATACGTACGCGTTCAAACGGATATGGTAACACGAGAATAATGCATTAAATAAGGTACAACGAAAGCGGCTGAGAGAGAGACGGCCGTACCGCAACGTAGCGCGGGCCGAAGAGAGAGAAGCCGCATCATTAATATAACATTTTTTCCGCTGAATGTCAATACTAAATATATATTTTTCCTATATAGAGGCATTTTGGCTTAGGTGTTGACCTTAATGATCATTAAACTTGGCCTTTTTATGAGTACAGACGGTAAAAAAAACTCTTTCGACTCTCCCCTACCCGCCAAACTGTCCAACGGCATTACGGCGAAGCTCCTGTCGTACGCCTACTCCGCCGTAATCACCGCCCGAAACTCCGCCTACGACTCCCTCCCCTCCCTCTCCCGCCGTTTAGACTTTCCGGTGATAAGCGTAGGCGGCATCCGCGCCGGCGGAACCGGCAAGACGCCGGTCACGCGGTTAATAGCCCGCCATCTCATAGACAACCACAACATCAACGTAGCCATCTTGTCCCGCGGTTACGGGCGTTCGTCCAAGAAAAACGTCGTCGTCAAGCCGGGCGAACCCGCCGACTGGCGGCTGACCGGCGACGAGCCCTGTATGCTGCACAATAATCTCCCGGAGTCATGGCTGGGCATAGGCGCCGACCGGACGGCGTTGGCGCGGATGTTGTCGCCGTTACTGCCCGACCGCTCCGTCTTCCTCCTCGACGACGGCTTCCAGCGCCGCCAGACCCGCCGCGACCTCGATATCGTCTGCCTGAGCGAGGGCGTGTTCGACGACCGGCTGATGCCCGCCGGTTATCTGCGGGAACCGGTGTCGGCGTTAATCCGGGCGGATATCGTGCTCGTAATCGGCGCTCAGGAGCGTGCCGACAAGCTGAAAGAGGTTAGGGGTCGTGTCGACGAGTACCTGTCAACGGCGTTAAAATCAACAAAAAACCTTCCGGTTACCGCCGTCCTGCTCCGATATCCCGACGTCTGGGTGAACGCCCGCAGCGGGGAGACGGCTCCGAGGCCGCCGATGGAGTCGCCGGCCGTCGTTACCGGCATTGCCCGCCCGGAGCGCTTTTTGGCGGAACTTCCGGGGTTTTCCGTCATCCCGTCCGGGGTATATAAATTTCCGGATCATTATAATTTTAAAAGAAATGATATTGCGCGTATCCATAATATATATTTATATGGTGTGGCCACCACGGAGAAGGATGCGGTGCGGCTTCTGTCGCCGGCGTTTTCGGGTGTCCGGGATCTCTGGTATCTCAGGGAGGGCTTGCGGTTCGCGGACGAGGAGTCGGGGGCGCGGGTACTGTCGAGGGCGGCCGGGGTTGCGGGGATGCGCGTTGCGAAATAAACTGTTTTATTATAGTTATAATAACACTAAAAGAGGAGTAGTTCCATGAAACTTGCCCGGTTACTTGGCCTTGCAGTTATTTTTACGGGGGTGTTCTTCGCCGCGTTCGCCGAAGATGCCGCGGATATGGGGGGGGAACCCCAATACGTGGAGGTGAAGAAGGCTTTCCAAAATGTTTACGCGAAGCTTGACCCTAAGTCCGAAATTATAAGGCAGGTTAAGAAGGGCGAGTACCTTGAGCTCCTCCGCAAGGGCGTGAACGGGGTTTGGTACGAGGTGAAAGTCGACGGCAGGATCGGCTATTTGGAGGCGAAGGCCGGCAAGGTGGTAAACAGAAAAGGCGCGCCGGTGATCACGCTCCTGCTCTATATCGTCCTGCTTTTGGGTTGCGCGGGCGGCGTGGCGCTCTATATAAAGAAGCAGCAGATCGCCCCATCGGCGTCCGGCGTCGGCGATATTGACGACGACCTTGACGACGACGACCTGCGCTGAGGTCTCGGAGGCACAATGAGTAAGAGGGTGTGGGTTCTCGTCTGTACGACATTGCTGTTCCTCTGCGCGTGGGGCGCCGGGGCCGAGCAGTTGGAGATAACCGGCGACGTGCGTATGCGCGCCGAACCGGACAAATCCGCCGAGGGCATAAGCATTGTGCCCAAGGGCTCTATGGTCCCGTTTATAGACCGGCAAGATAATTGGTACAAAATAGAGTACAACGGCGAACAAGGCTGGATATTCAGCAAATACGCCCGCCAGCGCGCCAACGCCGGAGATATCTTCACCAAACAAGACGTGTCGATGCTGCCGCCCGTCCCCGTCGGCGGCGACGGGGAACCGGATCAGTTAGCGCGGATAATAGCCGACGGCACCCCCATCCTTGAATACATAGGCGAAGACGCGCCCGTCCTCTACACGGCGCGGAGCGGCGAGGCGTTCCCCCTGATCGGCGAGGGCGAGGCGTGGTGCAAAATCGTCTACAAAGATACCACAGGCTGGGTCAAAAAGAGCGGCGTGGAAATATCAGACTCCAAACCGTCCAAAAAATACGCGCAAGTCAAACAGGACAACACGCTCATCCGCTATTACTTAGACCCGCAAGCACCGTACCTCTACAAGGCGCGTAAAGGCGACTGGTTCGTCTTAGTCGACGTGGGCAAGAGCGGCACGTGGTGCAAGGTCATTTACAAAGATACCACCGGCTGGATCTTAGTATCCGATGTGGATATATTAACCACCGAACCCACCAAAGCCAACATCGTCGTCGAAGAGGCCAAGACCCTCGTCTTCGGACTGCTCGCTTTAGGGATAGTGGTATTGATAGTCTCTGTCATAGTGACGCTGCGCCACATAAAGACCGAGCGTATGCGCAACATCTACGTGCAGAAAAACGCCCTCATTCTGGCCAAAGAGAGCAAACACGTCCAGTACATGCTCACAAACGCAACCGCGACAATGGAGCATTGCTTCGCAGAGATCGGCTTCAACGTAAGCGTGGCCAAAGACTCTGTAACCGCCCGCAACCACATAGAGAACAATATGCCGGACCTCATCTTGGTCGACTGGGACTTTGAGACGGCTATCTTCGCCAAAATCGACAACCTCTTCGTGCGCCTGATGCCGCAGAACATGCCGCACTTCCTATTCTACAACGTGCCCGACCCGACATCGGTGCCGCCGGGTAAGGCGTTGCGCAACGTCAACTTCTTGGGACTGTCAATCGTAGACCGCGACATATTCAAGGTAGTGACGCCGCTCTTGATCCACAAAGGCGATGCCGGATCAGCCAATGATATGCAGAAAGGCCTCCAACGTTGCGCCTTAGAGGGCGAGATCGCCGGCGGAAACCTGCTCGAAGTATTGCAATTCATCGAAATCGGCAGCAAAACAGGCTGCCTGATGGTCGAGACGAGAGGTCCGTTCGGATTAGTGTACTTCAGCGACGGACGGATAATCTACGCCGCGGCAAAGGGGCCGGACGGCGGGCCCATATACGGGGTGGAGGGCGTGTACGAGATACTCAACCAGCCGATGGGAAAATTCCGCTTCATAACGAACAAACAGCCTAAGGTGGCGAACCTTAATCTGCCTACGTTGTCGGTGCTTATGGAATGGACTAAAGAGAAGGATGAGGCGCATAAAAGCCGTTGACTTTTAATCTTACAAATCCTAATTCAGACAATGTTCTATATATTCTTGTAGAATCAAGCAAGAGGCTATTCGATCTGATAAAGATTTGTCTCTACGCGCTTTCTTCTTACGATACATCATTAGTTCCGCCGCTTTTTTTGAGGTGAAGCTCTCGTCGATGAAATGAATTGGGAGGTTAACCCGTTGCTCTATGGCGGTCGCGAATTCGCGTACTTCTCTACTCATGGCGGTCTCTTCGTCGTCTATGCTAAGGGGGAGGCCGAATACTATTGCGGCGGGATTTTCTTGGGAGATGATTTTTGTCAATTCGTCAATATAATTAGGGTGCGACTTTCTGTCTACTATACCGATGCTCCGCGCCAGCGTTCCTTCATCGTCCGACACGGCGATTCCGATACGGCGGCGTCCGTAATCGATGCCCATCAACTTCATCTAACCCGTACCTTCTTAACCATTCCCAAAAAGTCCTCTATGACCTCGTCAAAATAGTAATCTTCGTGCGCGTACATCGCCAATTCCGTGTATTGCTTGCCGCCGCCGTGGATGGTTCCCAAGATCAGGCAGCGGCGGCGGATGCCGTTTTCCAATGAGTAGGAGAGGGAGAGGCGGAAAGCCTCTTTGCCGTCTATCTCGGCGGGGGCAAGCTCCTCCACCAGCAGATCGAAGACTCCTGGGGTGACGCGGAGGTTGTTCATCACCACCTCGGCAATCTCGTAGGTTTGCATTCCGGCACTAATCGAGAGATCCGCGTACGGCATTTGCACGGGCAGCTTTTGCCCGGTTGTGATTCTGATCACGTCCATGTACGGGCCGTGGCGGGTCAGTACCAATTGCCGAGCCGCCGCCTTGTCGTCGTAGAAGAGCCAGCTTGACGGGAGGCCCGCCGTTTGCGGGTGCTTTCGGTGCGCCGTATCGACCGGCTTCCAAGAGGCGGCGCGCCGCCCGACGCAGCCTGCCGCCAGCGTTATCATTATCAACACGGCGATAATTCTCATAACCGGCTTAATCATTTGCCACCCCGCTTCTCGCATTGACGCAGCAACTCCCGCGCCATCTTGATATCCGCCGCGCCCGCCGCCGTCTCGCAGTAGCCTCGCAGGTACCCGAGCGCCAAATCCATGCGGCCTATCGAGTGGTAGGTGAAACCTATCGCCCTCAGCGCCGCGGGATTACCGGGACTGCACGCGAGAGCCTTCTCGTACCACTCTATCGCCGCGACGCTCCTCGGCGAGAGCTGGCGCTCCATGTCCCCGCGCTTTATAAGCGCCGCCACGTCGCAACTGTCTACGGCAAGCAGCCTGTCCAAGAGCGGCTCCGCAAGCTCCGGCCTGCCGGCGGCTTGGTTCATCATAACTTCGTGCAGTATAACGGAACCGAGCTTGACGTTGAAGTACCCGCGCTCAATATCGTCCTCCACGGCGCGTACAGTCTGACCGCCGCTCATATCGGCGCCGCTCGCTTGACTTTTACGTTTGTCAAGGTTACCGTACTCGGCGCCAACGTAGCCTTCCTTTATAGAATTGATAAATCCCCTGAAATCCGCCGGCGGCTCATATCCGGCGGCGGCCATCCTGACGACCGCCACACTGTCCGCCTGAAGCTCAATCCGCTCGTTGTATCCGGCTATCGCCGCGCCCAACGCGTCGCCAACCACAGTTCCGGCCACCCCGTCGCTCAAAATCAGCGATTCGGGATTTCGCCGCGATTCCTCCAAAACAAACTCGCGCGCCTGCCGCTTCATCTCCAGCAAATTCTTTTCGGTGTGATCCAAAACGACGTGCCCAAGCTCGTGGGCAAGCACCGCGGCCACCTGCGTCTCGTTTACCATACGGGCCAAAAGCCCGGTGCAAACGAAAACCGTCCCGTTGGGGGCGGCGAACGCGTTGAAAACGTTGCTGCGCAACACACGCACACGCAACCTGTAGCGCCTGCGCTCATCGGGTAAAGCCAGCTTCTCGAGTATCTCGCTCAGATAGTCGGTCAAATCCCTCTCGTCAACAATGAGATTTTGGTAGAGGAAACGCTGCTCCATGCCCTCGGATTGGGCTATGAGGCTTGGTATATGCACGCCCTCCGAGGAGTCGCCCGGCTCGACGGCGTGAGTATCGCAAGGTATTGTCAGTATCAGAAGCGAAAGTATCAACAACGATATCAAGCCATTCACAAAAGCAGTGTAAACATATACGGCGGCGGTTATTCCGACGCGGCGGTTACGCGAATCGTTGCGGTCTGATACTTTTTTCTCGTTTGTCATTCAAACAGAGCCCCCACGATACCCGCCGAATACTTGTCAGCCCTAAGATCGACCGTGCCGGTGACGGCTATGTCCTTGTACCATAGCACGCGCCCGTCGCGCCCCACGAGAATGGCCGCAATGTAGGTTCTGCCTCGGTCAGGCACCGGCACCGCGCCTTTAAGCCGCATCTGCCTAAAATTGCGATTCTCCTGAAAACCGTAGACGTACACAAATCCGTCGACGCCGTAGAGGTTGCAGAGCGAATCCGCGGAACCGATCGAGTATTTAACGGTATCGACCAGCGTTGACGAGTAAAACGCCCCGATCTTCGCGCTATCCGAAGCGGCGTTCATCGCCGTGACGTACATCGACCTGTCGCCGTAGAAGCGGCTCCTGAAAGCCATGCAGTGGTAGCGCATCTTTGTCTTGAGGTTAAAGATTTCCCGCGTCATGGCGGCGTCGGGAACTACGGTCGGGTCGTAGCCCATCCCGGTAAGCGCAAGCGCCGCGGAGATCACCGCGCGGCGGGAGGCGAGCTTGCTCCAATCGTCGCGGTACTCGAATATGCCGCCGGAGGAGACATCGTACAAAAACACCTCGGCTCCGAGGATGCCGAGGCGTTGCGGGATCAAGTCGGAATCGGAATCCGATTCACCGGGCGCCGCCGCGGCGGCGCCGTTTGATTTTGCTTCAGCGGGAATTTCTTCCGCCGGATCAGGGGCTGCAAACTCCGGCGTCGACGCGTACCCGACCGCGAAAGCGGCCAGCAACATCAACACCGGAACTGTCGTATTTATCATTTTCATATAAGCATATTCCCAAAAACTACTTCAGCAATCTAATCTCGTCCAGAACCGCCTTGTTATTCGGATCAAGCAACTTAGCCCTATTCAGGTGCTGTATCTGCAAATCTTTCTGCTTTGTGGCCTTGTAGACCCTCGAGAGGCCGAGTTCCGCCGAGGCCATCTTGGGATCTATCGTCAGCGCCTTCTTGTAGTACGTCTCCGCCCTATCGTACTCGGCAAGCAGGAAGTGCGCTTCGGCGCGTCCGGCGCAGGCGGGGGCGTAGTTGTTGTCGGCGAACAAGACCAGCTTGTAAGTCTCTATGGCGTCGCTGTACTTCTTCTGCATTCTCTGGATTCCGGCCAAGGCCATAAGCCCGTCGCGGTTGGTCGGGTCGCTCTTCTTCACCGCGTTGGCTACGACCAAAGCCTCGTCAAGTTTCCCGGCCTCAAGCAAATCGCCGCAGAGCATCAGGCGGTACTTGTTGTCATTTGTTATTTTCACAAGCTCCTTGATATCCGCCAAAGCCTCTTCCTTTTTGCCCTCTCTCTTGTACATCTTGTAGAGGCGCTCGCGAACATCGGGATCGTCGCCCTTCAAGTTCTTCGCCTTGGCCAATAATTCCGTCGTCTTCTGCGGGCGGTTGGTGGCCTCGTAGGCGTCGGCCAGCAAGATCAGCGCCTTCACGTCTTTATCATTTGTCGTAAGGAACATCTCCAAGTTTGTAATGGCTTCTGAGTACTGTTTCTTTTCGCACAGCAACTCGCCGATGCGGCGGGTCACGGTGAGGTCCTGCGGCTTCAGCTTGAAGTACATTTTATAGGCGGCGAGCTCCATATCGGACTTGCCGAGCCTTCCGCTCACCAGCGCGAGCTGCTGCCAGACATCAACGTCGTTGTCCACCAGTTTTGACGCGGCGTTCAGATTCTCAGCCGCCTGCGGGTAGGTCTCCTTCTTCTGCGCGTAGATCATGCCGAGGCGCACGAAGTTGCGCGGATCTCTCGGGAACGCCTTGGTGTTGGCGTTGTACGCCTTGACAGCCTGATCCTGATCGCTCTTCTCTATAAGAGACGCGCGCTTGTAGGAGGCGTCTTGATCTACCACGCCCGGCAGAGCAATGTACGCCGCGTAGGCGTCCGCGGCCTTGGCCGGCTGGTTATCCTTTTCGTAGGAGACGGCGAGCGGCTTGAGAATATCCTTAAGAACGACGGCCGTCACGCCCTTGACCTTGCGCATCTTCTCGTAGACCTCCGCCGCCTTCTTGTAGTTCTCGGCCTGATAGTAGGAGTCGCCGAGTTTCGTGAGGAACTGGAGGTTCTGCGCGTCGGCCTTCTTCACCAGCTCGAAGTACTTGACGGCGTTCTTGTACTGCTTCTTGCCGTACTCGTAGTTACCCACGGCGAGGGCAATCTCCTCGTCGGCGGGGTTCTTATCCAAATACTTTTTGTAGTTGCCCATCGCCTGATCTACATTTCCCTGCTTCGTCTGTATGGCGCCCAACTCTTTGTACTCCTTGACGGCGTTCTGATTCATCATCAGCACCTGCTCGTAGGCGACAGTGGCGCTCTTGAGGTCGCCGCCCTTCGTCAGGCACTCGGCGTAGATGGAGAGCAGCGATGTATTCTGCTTGTCTATGTCTAGCGCACCCTTGTACATCTTGGCGGCGTCGGCATATTTTCCCTGCCTGATGTAGATATCGCCCATGGCGGCGTAGGTTATGGCGTCAACCTCCTTGGCCGCGATGGCGGCGTTGCCGACCGTCAGCATCTCGCTGTCATTCTTCTTTTGGGTGAGAACGGATATGTACTCTTTATATATCCCCGTTACCGCCGGATCGAGTTTACGCGCCTCGCGGAAAGCGTTCAGCGCCCCGTCATAATCCTTATCTTCGTAGAGCAAAAGCCCTAGGTTCTTATACGCGTCGGCCATGTTCGGCTTTTGGGCGATATACTTCTTAAGATGGCCGACGGCCTCCTTCTTCTTACCGTCCGCCATGGCGATATCGTAAAGACTCTTGAAGACGGCGGGGTCTTTCGGCGTGAGCTCCGCGAGTTCGTTTAAGTGCGCGTATGCGCGGGCGTTGTCGTTGTTCGCCCTATAGTAGGTAACGAGGCGCTGGCGCGCTTCCACGTTCTTCTTGTCGGACGCCACTATTTTACGGTCAAGCTCGGAAAGGGAGGCCTTCTCCTCCTTTGCGCCCTCGGTATCGCCCGACTTTTCAAGCGACTCTATGATGCTGAGACGGATGGAGACGTTGTCCGGCTTCAGAGACTTCGCCTTTTTGTACTGGGCGGCGGCCTCCTTGGGTTTATTTATATTGGTGTAGCCGGTTGCGAGCAGCATACAGACCTCGTAATCATCCGGCTTTGCGGCGGCGACTTTCTCCAAGTTGGCCACGCCGGCGGCGTACTGCTTGCGCTCGATCTGTATCGCGCCCACCCGCTTGCTGGCCGCAATGTCGTCGGGTTTCAGAACCAAATACTTAGAGTAGGCGGCAAACTCCCCGTCGACGTTCTTCTGTTTGCCGTAAACGTCGCCCAGAGTCTTCCATATCACGGGAATGGTATCGACAAGCGTTGAGGCGGTACGCAAGTTATTCACCGCCAGCGTTTGCATATTGTTGTCCTTAGCGTAGATCAGCCCCAGCCTCATGAAGTTGCGGTAGTCCCTCGGATACGACTTGGTGTTGGCCTCGTACCTCTTCATAGCGGCGCTCATGTCGGTCTCCTCGCGCAGGTAGGCCCCGAAGTAGGAGGCGTCGGCGTCTCTGATGTTCGGTATCTGCGTGTAGGCGTTGTAGGCGTCGGCGGCCTTGCTCTTGTCGCCGCTCTTCTCGTAGCACTCGGCGAGGGGGCGCAACGTGTTCGCCAGCATCGCGGAGGGCGGATTCGACCCCCTCACCTTCTCAAAGTTGGCGACGGCATTCTTGCAATCGCCTATTTTATTGTAAGAATCGCCCAACGCGAACAAAACGGCGGTGGTTATCAGTTTTGCGTCCGTCGCCTTGCTGAGGTAGGAGATGGCCTCCTTGTACTGCTTGTTGCCGTACTCGTAGAGGCCGACTTTTATGGTGATCTCGTTGTCTGACGGCACCTTGGCCAAATACTTTTTATAGCTGTCCATGCCCTCCTTGACCTTGCCGGATTTCGTCACCAAGTCGCCCAGCACCTTGTACTCCGCGGAGGCGTTGGGGTTGAGAACAACCAACTGCTCGTAGGAGACGGTCGCGTTGCGGATATCGCCCATAGCCGCCTGCACCTCAGCGAGTTTGACCAAGACGTCCAAGTTCTGCTTGTCGAGCACCATCGCGGCCTGATACATCTTTATAGCGTTCGTGTTTTCGTTGCGCTTCCTGTACATGTCCCCCGCCGCCGCGTAAATCATCGCGTTGACCTCTTTAAGGGCGATTGCCTTTTGAACGGCCTTAAGCGCCTCTTCCTCCTGCTTCTTATCCAGCAGAAGCGTGACATAGTTCTTGTATATGCCCTTGATATTGGGATCGCGCCGCAGGGCCCTGCGGTACTCGTGGAGCGCCCCGTCGAAGTCTTTAGCCTCGTAGAGCAGGTCGGCGAGCTGCTTGAGGGCGGAGGCGTCGCTGGAATCCAAAAGCACGAAGTTCTTCAGATACATGGCGCCGTCTTTCTTGTTGCCCTCCTTGAGCGACGCCTCGTAGAGGTTCTTGAACGGCTTAGGGTCGTTCGGCGTGAGCAACGCGAGTTCCTTGTAGAGCTTTAGGGCCGTCTGGTTGTCGCCCTTGCCCGAGTAGTACTCGGCGTTTCTCTGGCGGGACTTCACATCCTTTGGATCGAGCGCTATGATCTGGGCGTCGGCGGCGGCGAGTTTGTCCTTGTCCTTACCATTTTCGTAGCACACGACGAGGCGCTTCCAATACTCAATGTCTTTGCCCTTTTTGGCGGCCACGTACTCAATGTGCGGCGCGGCGGCGGCGTATGATTTGGCGTCGTAGAGGATGTCGGCCAAGATGATCCTGGATTCAAGCGAGTTCGGGTCTATGGCGATAGCCGACTCGGCGGCGTCGCGCGCCCTCTCCTTGTCGTTGATCTTTATAGCGGATTTGGCGATACCTTCCGCGGCGGCGGCGCTCCGCTCCAGCAAGAAACTTTTCTGGTAGTACCCGATGGCCGCCTTATAATCGCCACCCTTAAACTCGAAATTACCGAAAGCGAAGTAGACCCCCGGATGGCTCGGATTGGCCTTCAGGGCGCTCTCAAAGCAGTTTCTGGCCTTGGTTTTGGCGTCAGCGTCCGACTTAGCCTCGTCGTAGGCGCGTCCGAGCATTATCCAAACGTCCGGCGTCCGCGCGTCCGCTGCTATCCCCTCGCCGTACTTAACGGCGCCGGCGAAATCGCCGGCGTCCATGAGTTTCTTCATGGCATCATCGCCGAAAACACCGAAAAAAAACGCCGAGGCAAGCACAACCGCAACCGCAACGCATCTGTTTTTCATCACGAACGCCATGAAACGGCCTCCTTAATTAAATAAACGTTTATTATTTATAATGAAATATAGAACAAAACAGTGACCGCCTGAACCGGCACCCATGGACCGTCATCGCCCAAATCCGAATCTCCAAAGTAAGAACTAACCTATATAAATATATTTAAGGAACGCCGGAAAGTCAAAATTTAGTGAAAAAAACTTATACTATTTTGACTTTGATTTTATTGACTTTCCCCCAAGCGCCAATATATTTTATAAACTATGACCAAAATCGCCGTAATAGACTACAAAGCCGGAAACGCCCCAAGCGTAATGCATGCCGTATCACGCCTCAAACACGAGGCGGTTTTCGCCCGCGCCCCCGAAGACATAAGCGGCGCGACGCACATCATCCTGCCGGGAGTAGGCAGCGCCGGGGCGACCATGCAATCCCTCGGCGAAATGGGGATGATCCCCGCCTTGGAAGAGGCCGTCCTGCGCGGAAAGACCCCCTTCCTCGGAATATGCGTGGGCCTGCAGGTACTCTTCGACCACAGCGACGAGGACGACGTGGACTGCCTCGGCTGGCTCGGCGGCCGCGTCGTCAAATTCGACGGTTCAAAAGTCAGAGTCCCGCAGATGGGGTGGAATCAGGTAAAGTTCACGCAAAAAGCCCACGTCAACACCCAAGAAGACTACTTTTACTTCGTCAACTCATATCACGCAAAACCCGAAGACGAATCCGTAGTATGGGGCCGCGCAGACTACAACGGCGCGTTCACCGCCGCCGTTCATAAAGACAACATCTACGCCACCCAGTTTCACGCGGAAAAGAGCGGCGAAGCCGGTTTAGCGCTGCTCAACGGCTTCCTCAACCTGAAAGGCGGGGCGTGACACATGCTGACCAAACGACTAATCGCGTGCTTCGACATCGTAAACGGTATGGTGACGAAAGCGGTGCGCTTCCAAGACAACATCCGCGTCGCGCCCGCCGGCGAACTCGCCAATACCATGTACGAAGAACAGATCGACGAACTGATCTTCTACGACATCACCGCAAGCGCGGAAAAACGCAGCATCGACATCAAAACGGTAAAAGATGTCGCCGGCCGCGTCTTCATCCCGTTCACCGTCGGCGGCGGCCTCAAAGATTTAGACGACATGTACGAGGCCCTCAAAGCCGGAGCCGAAAAGGTGAGCGTCGACTCCATGGCCGTGCGGAACCCGCAAATCATAGCCGACGGCGCCAAAGCTTTCGGCTCGCAGTGCGTAGTCCTCTCCACCCAAGTGAAAAGAACCGCAGGAATGCCCAGCGGCTACGAGGTCTACATCGACGGCGCGAGAACGGCGACCGGCATGGACGCCGTCGAATGGATAAAACGCGGACAAGACTTGGGCGCCGGAGAAGTATGCCTCAACAGCATCGACAACGACGGAACGCTGGGCGGCTACGACATAGAACTAATGAAACTAGCCGGATCCGCCGTATCGCTCCCCCTGATAGCCTCCGGCGGAGCGGGAAAACCGGAACATCTGAAAACGGTCTTCACAGAAACGGAAACCCAAGCGGCCATCATAAGCTCAATGCTCTACTCGCCCAGAATGGAGAGAAACTATCCGGTCAGAGAACTCAAAGAGTATCTGGCGGAAAACGGGGTGAACGTCAGGCCGATGAGGGAAGGGTGAAGACCATATCCGCCATTAAGGCACCACCACCCTTGCTTGTTCCGCAAAGCCGCTACCACTGACCTTTACCAAGTAAAATCCGGTCGGCATCTTCGAGGCGTTGAACGAGTGCGAGTAGTTCGCACCGGCTACCGTCTGTATCTTTGCCGATGAGATTAAATTGCCTTTCAAGGAATACAGATTGATCGCAACCGCGCCGCTGTTTTTAGCGTTGAAACTTACGTTTAGCGCGGATTTGGATATCGCCGTTACTTTCAGCCCCATATTGCTTTTTGCGGTTGCCGTAGGTACGTAGTCAACAGGGGTCGGCGAGCCGCCGTACGTTCCGGTAAGGGTTGGAACTGACCAAGCGACGGTCGTATCCAAAACAAAAGTAGATACGGTAGGTCTGTTAGCCTCTATCTTTGTATTCACATTTTGGCCCTTAAGGAATCTATTTACAAACGCGTTAACATTTGTCGTCTGCGATGAGGCCGCCTGACAATGTTCATGCCCTCCCGCAAAATCAAAACCTATATAATCCGTAAGACCAAAGGCTTGCCACACTTTTCTTGCGGCTATTGTGGATTTGTAGCCGGACTCATCGCCAAGCCACTCATAAGGGGGATTGCCGAGTATAATCGTCGCTCTAGGAGCGATCATTGCTATGAGCTGGTGATGGTCGTACGGCAATTTGTCGGGATTCTGGCTCTTCATACTCTGAAGAAACCAAATGCCGCTGGTATTATCTATTTTTTCAATGTTTGTTCCGGTACGGGCGGTAAATGCCTTGGAGTATCTCCACGAATTAATGCCGCCGCCGCCGGATTCCTGCACAACGGTAAGGGTAACGCGCTCATCTAAAGCGCCGCCGAATAGTGCCATTTTGCCCGCATACGAGCAACCTTGCAAACCTATTTTACTTACGTCAACGCCTAACTGGTCTTTTACCAACACAATGCCGTCTATAAGGCGGCTTATGCCCCAAGACCAAGCGGCGTATTTGCCTATTTTGCCATAAAGGTCGGGATATACCTTGTAAAACGGGTCATTTTTATTATGGGAATCACTACTCATGCTATAGGCTACAACTTGATCATGCTTGAAAGGGATTTGCTTGCAGCCGCTTATGTTGCCGGCGTTGCCGTTCATGCCGATGGCCACGCAATTACCTGAACCTGATACCGTGGAAGTTAAGTTAATACTGCCGTCTTTTGTGGTTATTGTCACAGTGAGCGTACTGCCGCTATATGTTGCCCTAACCGTGGCAGTTGAAGGGGCCGGTTTGGGGCCTATTTCATATTGTTCAAGATCTTTCTTTACCTCGTTTCTGCGGCACGCCCACTCGGATTTATCCGTTATGCGGGTTCCGTCGTGCATTGCGAAAGGATCGGGCAAGGCGGGATCCGCGGTTGCAAGGAGCCCCTTGTACGCGGCATTGCAGTTTTGTCCCACGTTTTCAACGTCAAAATTGTACTTTTGCGCCAAAACCGGCACAGAAACAATTAATACGATGATTGATACGACGGCAAAGATTTGTTTTTTCATAAAGCCACCCTTTTTGCGGTTAATGATTATATTATTTATTTTTAAACGTTTTACCTTTTTGCGGGCGCTATCGACGTCGGCCCCTGATTGCTATAGTTCAATTCAAGCATCTTCTTCCCGTACTCCTCGCCCAGTTTCTTGTATCCCTCGTAGCTGAAGTGCAGGTTATCGCCGCCCGACGTGCACCCCGCCGACGAGACCACGTGCGCAACGTTTTGGCCGTTTGGCAACTTGGCCGTCATAGTTCTGGTGAGTCCCCTGATGAGTGTGGCGTTGTTTTGATTCGGTTTGTCGGCGGTAATCAATGGCTCGCCCGCGATGAACGGTATCGAATTCGGCGGAAGCCCCAAGTCTTCCAATAGGTTGTCATAGATACCGTTTACCTTTTGCGCCCAGTTGCCGCTGACCGCGCCCGATTCGCCCTGATGCATTATGATGCCCTTGATAACCCCGGTTTCCTGAGCCTTTTTAGCCAGAGTAACGAGGCGGTGGTAGGGATTGTTGTCATATAATGTGGCGATTGATTTCATGAAATCTTGCTGCGAATTGTAGTAGGAGTTCGCACCGCTCCCCTTCTCAAGCCCCTCTATAGCAGCCCCGGCGACGGCCACCGCTATGACCCCTATTTTTATATTTGTGTCCGCTATACCGGCGACCAATGTCCTGCCGAAGTAATCGGCAGGGCTTAAACCAAGAGTATTCCTCACAAGCGGCGGCACGGCCGTGTACCAGCTTCCTTGGGTTCGCTGTTCGGTTCCGCTGGCGAGCTTGTGGTTGCCGCTTACCGCCGCCATTACCCTGAAGCGCTTGTTCACATTTTGCTTGTACGACACCGGCAGCACATCGCTACCCCAAGCCAATGACCCGTTGTTCCAATTCTGCCCCTCCATATTGGACTGTCCGAAGGCTAAATAAACATGGAAGTTCTCCTTCTCGTTTGCGGCCGCCTGCGGCTGGGGCGGGGGTGCGACGGGCACCTCATCACCGTACAGCAGCGGTAAATTGACCGACACCTCGCGGGTAGGGTTTACATCCTTATCCGTGGAGCAACCGTTAAACACCGCGCCACAAACAAACAAAATCCCGACCGTCAAAAACACCGACGTCCTACGCAAAAACCGATTAAATAATTTCATAAAACCCTCCGCCAACTAATCTTAATTGTTAATTCGCCGCCGGAAACCCGCGCTTGACCGTTTACAGGCATACGGCCTCCTTTGGGTGTTACCTGCCTATTAATATATATTATGGACGGCTTGGTTGCCAAAAAATGATAGATTTGACTCAATTCTTTGATTTTCAAGTAAAACGCCTAAAGTCAAAATCTTTTAAAGTCAAGTTCTTTTTTTAGACGAAGCCTTCGGCTTCATAGGATATGCGGGGCTAAACCCCGCATATATAAAATCAAAACCGCCACGCCACACGGCTGAGCGGTGGGTTTGAATGACTTAATTTAACCGTAAATTATGGCATCGCAAATTGCGATACACGCCCTACTACTGCGTAATATAATTTGTAAACATCACGCTCCGTATCTCACCCATACCTTTCGGCAACGACGCGTTTACCATACGCCGCAAATCCTTGCATATCTTGTCACGTTCCGACGGGTCGGTAATCTCCCTAAGCGAGAGGCTCGACATGTGCTTTATCAACATATCCTTGTATTTTGTGAATGCCCTTTTTCGCAGCTCGGCGCCCAGCTTATCGTTCTTTTCGTCGTACTCAAATATAACCGTCGCTTTGAGAAAACGATCCTCCGCCCCCGATATGTTCACAATGAACTCTATCGGTGTGTCTTCGGTGGTGACCCCTACCTTCGTCGCGGCCTGAGAGGCCAGCCTAAGCGAGTCTTCCTTCGCCTTTTGCGCGATCTCGTCCTCGTTAGCCGGCGGCTTGGGCACGAGCAAATATGTGACCGGGACGTAGATAATAAATAACAACGACAGTATTATAAAAATTACAATGATAGTCTTTCTCCTTCCCACAATAAATCTTTTTCCTATTTTAGATGTTTTTACCACTACTGCACATCCACATATTGTGCAAACAACAGCCTCGTCAACCAATTCAGTCCCACAACGTGTACAATATTTCATTGCATTGTCCTCCTTATTGCAAAATATTTAGCGAAGACGCTTTTATGTCAACAGCGATTCGACTGTCTTTAAAATTTCTTGTTTTTTGTTCCAATGTTCACGCTTGATTGTAGCACACGCGCTCTCCCACGCACTATACTTAGATTTAAATACGCTAGCTTTGTTGGCATCATCCACAGCACGAAAAATCACCAGCACAACACCAACCACTGCGAACACACCACCCACCAACAGCACACCAATACCGACACGATAACCGACATGATAGTGGCACATACATAAAAAGCCAATAATTAGCGGTATAATGCCATAAAATATGCTAAAACTGCTTAGCTTAAACGGCTGAGACGGCAAGTTACTCTCTGTGTGATATGCTTTCTCCAACCTAACCAATTCCGCATAATTCGGCATATTTTTATCACGTTGGAACGTTATTCTAACGTAATGGATCGTTGTTCCTGCATTTCTCACGGAATAAATACTGTCCCCTCTCCTCTCCAAATGGGAGGTACCGGAGGTCTGACTCAAAATTTCTTGTGGTACACCAATTAACACCCAACCGAAATTTTGCCACAAATCAATGGTATTCTCTGTCTCTGACGGCTCAACGGTGATAAATTTAGTTTCTTTTGCCATTTTGATTTCTCATCATAATAACTGTTATAGGATCAGTTGCATCAACCATTTCCGCCATTGTATCCAAAATTATTGCGTAGCGCAGTAAGAACATCTTTTGAATAAGCACCGCTACCACTCTTTTGGCTTGCACAGCAAGCGGCGCGGCAAGAATCAAAGTGCACACGATATATACTACTGTAGTAGTAGGATACAGAGTCTTAAGTGAGGCGACGTAAACCCTTGATTTACAACTAGTTACAACACTCGAAAAAAGTGGGGGGGGGGGGCATAGCGAAACCGCGCCGCTGTCATGCCGGTCGCGTGAGCGGTCGGGTCGGTCGTAGATGTCGGAACGGTCAAGGTCATAAATCCCCCGTAAAGGTCAAGGTCTGAACCGTCCCCCCCTGTCTCCGAGAGCGCGGTCGGTCGCGGTTCGTTGCGGACGGTTAATATTAATATAACATATAAGCGGGGTAGAGGAGTCAAAAAAATTAAAAAATATTTGACTTTTTTTATTGCAGTATCGGCACCGAAGCCGGTGACGACAGTTGCTGCGACGGTGAGAGTTGCGGTTCATCGTCTGACCACCCCCCGTCTGTTATGCCACCTCCGAAGGCCATTTTGTAGAATAGGTATTTGGGGTCGGTTACCCTGTAATTTTTGCTCGCGAAGTTTATGTCGTGGCGCGACAGGCTCATTATGCCGTACATAACGTGCACGTGCGGGCCGCTCGTCCTTCCGGTCATCCCTATCGTCCCTATGGGCATGCCTTTTTTGACGGCGTCGCCCTCTTTCACAAAGCGGTTTTCCAAGTGCGAGAAGGATATCACCTCGTTGCCGAACATTACGGCCACCGTCCTGCCGCCGGCGGGTTCCGTTTTAAGCGCTGCTATGCCGTCGACGGGGCTGAGCACATCGCTGCCGTAAGCGGCGGCCACATCTATGGCGTAGTGCGGCTGCCCTCCGCCGGTTCCGCGCTCGCACCAGTCGCCGGTCACGTAGGGATAGGGGTCGTTGATCATGTCCATGAAGAATTTGTATGCCGGCGCGAGCGCTTTCTCCTGTTTATTCGTTATGGACATGGGCGGGTAGAACGTGAGCTTGGCGCCCTCCGGGATTCTGCTGTAGTCTACGATTTTAGGTTCGCCAATGGCGCGCGTCATGTTGTAGGCGTCTATTGTTTCGGTCAGGTACTGCGAGATCTCCTTCTGTGACGGCACCACGGCCCTGAATACGCTTATGGCGTACTTTGCCATGCGGGTCGCGTTGTCGCCCTTGCCGAAAGTGTGGACGAAGGTGGCGGCGCCGGCGCGTTCAACGATCTGCTGCGGCGCGACGGGGCGCGGCGCGGCGGCGTCGGGGATCGCGGGGTTGAGGGCGACTATAGCGGCCAGCGCCACGGCGGCGGCGGCTTTGAACGCGAATACCACCTTAGCCTCCAGCGCCGACGCGGAGATGTTTTCCCTATGTATCCCGTTGAGCACCTGTTGGACGTTTCGTGCCAGCAGGTCAAACGCCTTGGCGGCAGCGGGGTCGCCGCCGTGTTCGTGAACGCTCTTTCCGGCATCCTGCGCGTCCCTAATGGCCGCGGACTCCGGTATCTCCAAGTCAAACATGATAGACTGCGGCAGAAGGGCCATCCCGCTGTCATTGTGCACGGCGACCTGCTCGCAGAGCGAGTTGAGGAAGCTGCGGTTCAGGTTTATGGTACGCGCCTTACCGTCGGTGCGCTCGTCGCCGCCGCGGCCCACCTCGTTTTTCACTATGCGCAGACGCACGTGCGAGTTGTGCGAGATCAGGCTCTTGATGTGGGTAAGGTACTCCTTGAAGCTGTTGGTTGAGAGAGCGTCGAGCGTGACCGGGATAAGATTCAGGTCGCTGTTGACGTATAGGAACCGAGTCAGCCTATTCCAGACGGAGGGGGTGTCTACCACTATATACTTGTAGCGCTGTTTGACTATGCCCAAGTTGTGCAAAAAATTGCCGTACTGGTAGCCCGCCGGCGAGTTGAAGAGGCCGGAACCGGCCGGAACCACGTGCAGCATAGGCGTCGCGCGCGCGATGGCGTCTTCCACCGCCCCGCCGCCGAGTACTTTGCTGATAACCCTATCCTCCAGTTTGGAAAGGAAGCCGACTATATCGAACGATTCTAAGTACGCGGACAGGGGCGCGCCCTCTTCGAACCGGCGTTTGAAGAGGTCCCACGAGGTGTATTTGGGGGCGGCATCCGAGCCTATGCCGAGGGCGATGCCGGCGCTGCCCTGCATGTCCAAATCTATGAGCAGGGTGGGCCCGTGCGAACTCAGGGTGGCCGCGAGATTTGAGGCGAGGGTAGATTTGCCGACGCCGCCCTTGATGTTGGCGACGTGGACAATACCGCCCCTGCCGGCATCCCAAAAGCCCGAAGGAGTCTCTAACTCTTGTGCCATCCGCCCACCCCCGCAGGGTTTAGGTTGCGTCAACTGCCGCTTCTACGTCGGACGGAGCCGCCAAAACGCGGTCGCCCTCGTGGGGATGCCTCCCGGCAATGCCGGGCGTGTACTTTTCGTCAACATTGTAGAATACCGCCGGCACGGACGCGAGCCGTGAACCGGCGCCGAAATACTCGTATATGCAACGCCCCTTCTTCCATGTATCGGCGTTGATGTAGACCTCCTCGAAATCCGGCGCGCACAGCGCGTTCATGAAATCGTTCGACGACACGCAGACCGCGGCGTTGAGCTTTTTCTTGGAAAGCGCCTCTTTGATAGGCGCCGCGCGGTGGCGGCCGTCGTCCAAAACAAGAACCTTCTTCATGCTTTTACCCTTTCACAATATTGGCTTTTTTAATATATACGATTGATATGTATAAATATTGTATGGTATAAACCAATTAGTTCAGGGCGCGAAAAACTCGCGCCCCTACGAATATCGTAGTATTGATGCCATACGAAATTCAACTATTTTCCGGCATTGACCGATGCCAGCAGATTCTCGGCTTTCTGGTGGTATTGCGTGGCCAGCGTGTCGGCGATCAGATCCTTGCAGTAGCGGCTTGCCGCGTTTGCGTTATCTTTATTCAGAAGCGCCAACTTCCACCGTATGGCGGAGCGGCGGTGGGCGGCGGCCTTGTCGCGCAACGCCCTTTCGAGACACCTGATCGCAGCCGCATTGTCGCCCTTCTCCTCGTAGGCGGCGGCGAGGCCCTCCAGCGCCTGACCCTTGACGAACCCGCTCTCCGCGCCGCCCACGGCCGTTTCGAACCACGTTATCGCTTGATCTATATTGTTCTGCTGCAAGTAGATACTTCCGGCCATGAACGCGCTCATAGTGCCTTGGGGCGTACCCTTGTATTTGCCCGCCGCCTGAGTGAACGACTCAAGCGCCCTATCGAATTGGTCGGCGTTGTAGTCTAAGATTCCTACGCCGAACAGCTCCTGCGCCTTCCGGATCTGCGACTCACGCAAGCCGTTGTAAACGAGGATACCGCCCACCGCGACCACTACGGCGACAAGAAAAACCGCCATCAGACTGCCGTTTTTGGACATAAAAGCCCTAAGCCTCACCACACCATCGACGAGCGGGTCCGCCCCCTCGGGTATACCGCCCCTTTTTTGATTGATATCCAAAGCCAAAACCCTCCCAAACAGACTGTTTTTGAGTAATTTCACGCCAGTGTGAAAAATATCCGCAAAAAGCATTGCGCAACCCTCTGCGAATAGAATATATTAAATAAAATACTAAATGGCGCAGGTAAAAATCAAGCAAATAATACGGATATTATTATGGACGAAAAAACAAACGACTCGGTGCCGCAACTTCACGATCAGGATTTGATCTCGCAAAACGAGATGCTCAAGTCTCAGCTCATCAACTCCGCGCTGTTAAATGAGCTTGTGAAGGTGCTGCACTCCTGTACAGACATAGACGGGATAGTGAAGACCGTGCTCCTATCCTTTCAAGACCTCGTTGACTTCGACCGCGCCATACGCTTCACGATAAACACCGACGAGTTCCGCCTTGAACCGACGAATTGGGTGGGTGTGGACGACGAGACCGCCAAAAAACTCTTGATACCGCTCGGCTTCGACGGCGGGGATATCACCGACGCTATCTTTCTCAACAAACACATCTTCGTGGACGAACCCGACCCGACCTGCGACATATTCAGCCGCGAGATGCAATCACGCTCCTATATAGTGGCGCCGCTTTTGAGGAAGCCTACCCGCAAATGCTACGAAATCAATGATTGCAATAATAAGTCGTGCCGGTGCTACGGCAGCGTCAACCCTTACTGTTGGAGCGCCTCGCACATCTGCGGGGACAAACCGAATGTCTCCGAAGACGATAAACGCCGCGACTGCGTCACATGCCCGGCTTTCAGCGCAAAGGGGGTATTCTGGCTCGACCGCAAAAACAACGGAACGCCCATAACCAGCGACGACATCACCTTCCTCACAAACATCATAACGATCGCCGGGCTCGTCTTCGACAACTTCAACATGATGAACGCGCTCGACGAGGCGAACCACGGCCTCAAGAACGCCAATGAAAAACTGCTCAAGGCCAACTACGAACTGGAGATAGCCCAATCTAACATCCGCATTGACCTCGAACACGCCCGCTCCATCCAGCAAAAACTCCTGCCGCAGGACATAATGACCTTCGCCAAGCACTACGACATCGGAGCACGCTACCTTGCGGCAAACTCAGTGGGCGGCGACTACTACGACCTATTCAACATCTCGGACGATACTTACGGCATAATCGTCGCCGACGTCTCCGGGCACGGCGTGGCCTCCGCGCTCATCATGTCCATGTTCAAGGTCCTCCTGAAAATCTACTCGCGAAAAGAGACATCGCCGCAAAAAACACTGGAGCAGATAAACGAAATATTCATCTCCGAAGTAGCCACCGAGCACTTCGTCACCGTCTTCTACGCGGTCATAAACATAAAGACGCAAAAGATACGCTACTCGTCGGCCGGACACTGCCCCATCCTCTACATACACAAACCGACCGGCGACTTCGTTATGCTTAAAACCGACGGCCTCTTCGTGGGCGTCTTCCCCGACATGCTAATGAATGAGAAAGAGGCGGACTACACGTGCGGGGAGTACCGGATGGTACTCTACACCGACGGCCTGACGGAGGCGGTCAACACGAAATCCGAGATGTACGGAACGGAACGCCTGCAGAACATAGCGACGCAAACGCTGACCCTAAACCCCAGCGACGCCGTCCAAGCCATTCTTGAACATCAAAAAAAGTTCTGCGGAACACAACAACAAGAAGACGATATGACGTTGTTGGTTATTGATTTTAAATAATCAGAACTCCACCTTAACCGACACATTGACCACATGGAATAACTCCAGCGTGTTGTACTCGTACGACACGTCGAGCACCGTCTCCTTGCCCCACTTTGCCCCCGTGTCGAACTTGAAACCCGCGCCGCAGGTTATTTTCCACCAATCCGAGTTATCGTCGAGTATCTCCCTCTGCAAACCGACGCGCAGCGCAAGCATCCTGAAGAACTCGTACTCCACGCCGCCGGCCATAACCCACGGTTGATCGGCGTAGAGGGGAATCTGGCCGTCGGCGGTCAGAAACGCGTTGTAACCGGCCGAGTAACTTCCGCCCATGTGCAACGTGGGCGGGTTCGCCTCCGTGTACCGCACGCCCGTGGCCCTGTTCTTCCACTTGTTTATCGTGGGGACATCGCGGAAGAGCAGGCCGTACCTGATATTCGACGACAGTTCCCACATTAAGCCCAGATCCAATCCAAAGCCGTAGGATTGGCCGTACGGAGAGTCCAACGAGAGTTTATTGACCGTGCTGCCCGCAATCTTGACGGCGGCGCCTAACGCGAACGGGCCCAACAGGTAATCTTGGTTTATCTTGTAACCGGCGGCGGTCACGAAATACACCTCCGTCATAGCGCCGTCACGGTCGGTCGTGAGGAGTATGGCCTGGCCGAAGCCGAGGTCGCGGAGCGCCTTGTTGACGTAGGAGACGGCCATAATGTCCAAGCCGGGGCGGTACTGGTAAGCGGCCACAGCCTCCCTGCCGCTAACCCAAGGCATACCGGCTGGATTGTAAAGAACGCCGTAAGCGTCGTCCGACACCGCCGTATAGGCGTTTGCGAGCGCCGCCGGACGGGCGAACACCGGTATCTGGTTCGCGGACGCCCAAATGCCGGAGAGCTTCTCGCCGCTGCCGTAGGCGCCGCCAATAGTCTCCACGTCGTCGCCGCGGTTACCGCCGGCCCCGTAGTTCACCATTGTGTAGAAAGTACCCGCGCCGAAAACCGACACCGACGTCCAAAGGAACTCAGAGAGATTATCCACCGGAGGCCCGAAGTACGCGCCCACCCTGTCCAACTCCCTATTGTCGCCGTGTATGCGGTCAATGGCGGCCAAAAGAACCTCTTTTGCCGGAACGCCCAAAGCCCCCTCCAAACTTACGCTCGCGATGGGCTTCCCGCTTATAACGTTGAGCAGCACAAGGCGAACGGCGCAACGCGATCCGGTTATGTCTAACGTGCCTGATATCATCCTGCGGACGCCCAACGCCTTGCCGATCCCGATAACGCACCGCGGGTCGCGGCAACTGCCATTACCCAAGCGCGTGCCGGCAAGGGCGTTGTCTATATCGGCCGGACGGTAGATATCGTAAAGGCCAAGCTCCTCAAGCCTCTCAAGCATCAGGGCGGTCATGTCGAACGCCTCTTTGTCATGCCCGGTAGCCGACTCCAGCATCAGCACTCCAAGCCTGACCTTCTGCTGTCCGGCACCGGAACCGACAGACTCCGCCGCCGCTCTTTGATGTACGGGCGCCGCCGCCTCCGGTTCCTCGCCCTCAAGATCGGGCGCCATAACGGCTTGTTCCGGCTCCGCGACCAACTCCTCATCCGACACCTCCGCCTTGAGCGGCTGTGCCGGCTGCGCGTCGTCATGAACAGCCTCCTCCGCCGATTGCCCCCAAATGGGCAAGGCCAAAAGAACGCACGACAACAACACTGCTTTTAACATAAACGATATAGGTCTCACCTAAGCCTCCGCATTACTTCATAAGAACCAACGGTTTCATGACGCGCTTCTGCTTGCCCTCCATGTCCGTCAATATCACCATTACATAGTATCTGCCATTCCTGCACATCGGTCTGGACCTATTACTATTGTAATAGTCCTCCGACCACACAATTTCGCTTACGGCGCCGCCGCTGCCGCTTGTTCTGCCGTTCCACCAGAAACGGTTCTCCCCGGTTTGAGCGCCCAGTTTCTCAACGCCCCAAACCATCTTACCGGCCGCGTTGTGGACGCGCACCTTCACGCTTTTCACGAAAGGGTCCGGCGCTTGGATGTTGACCTTTATGCATGTACCGGCCGTATCCCTGTTATTCGGGTACTCTTTCTTAGGCACAATGTAGGGTGAAAAAGGGTGCGGCGAAATGGAGAGCGAAAGAGACGTCTTGCTCGTTTTCAGTACCAGCGCGTAGCGCGCGGAAACGTAGATCGCCGACGCCTTCGATACCTGTCCGAAAAGCGCGGCCGCCTTTGATACTTTCCGCACTACGGAGGTTCTCTTGGCCTTGGCCTTGGTCAACGATTGTTCCGACGCCGCTGAGAGAGGCGACAACACCGTCGAGACGACGCCGCCAGTTATGCGCGTAGAGTCCGTAGGAACCCATTGCAAACTGTCGGGAAACCACTTCCCCACCCTGAACTCATAATCGCTGTTGCCCACCGCGTCCCTCAAATGCCGTGGAACGTCGAACTCCAACACGATATTGCCGCCTATGGCGCTCGTGTCCCTGACGGTCATATCGAAGGCGACCGTGTCGGCCATCGTATAGTTCTCAGTACCCCTATGGATATAGTTCTTCAGTTGCGGGACCGTTACCTCAAGAACCGTGCTCGTCCGCACGGTGTCAAAGATAACCCGCATACCCTTAAGCGTATTCGCGACGCTGCCGCTGCGACGCAGCAGGTAGTTGACGCGCTGTCCGGGAATCTCCGCCCCCGGTTCCGTGTATTCCAACCTCCGACCGCCCACGGTGGCGACAATCCCGGCCATCCCGACAAATCCCGGATTCGGCTTGAACAATCCGTAGCCGTCAATCGTTCCGGCGCTGTCCCTGCCGTTATTCGGGTAAATTCTCCACTCGCGCGGCAATACCGTAACCGGCGTCCCGCTCGTGTCAAACGCCTCCACGCGGAAACCGGCCGTCTCGGTATTCAATATCGGCCCCGCGTCCCCGTTGCGCAGTATACTTATAGACTTGAGCGCCTTTCCGGTAACCCTGACAGGAAACAGAACGGTGTCATGAGGCGCCCCGGACTTCGTCTTGTAGCCATTCCTCGACGGAGTAAGCACCGCCTGCAAAATCAAGTACTGCTCGCCTCTTTCCGGAGACGGGGTAGTGTAAGAAAAGGTCGTCCCGGTACCTCGCGCGGTGTCTTCCCTTGCCACATCCGTTACCCAAGCGACTCTCCACACTTTCCACGACACCGTGCCGACGCTATCTATTATTATAGGTCCGAACTGATCGCCGTAAAACGCCTTGAAAGTAAACACGGTCGGATACGACGACGACATGACGAGCGTGTCGCCGCCCGTAACCCCCGGCTCGACGACTACACGGCTGATAATCTTTTCGTTAGGCCTGACGTAGGTGCGGTACAACTGGTTGCTCGATCCGTAAATATCGCCGGTATTCGTGTACACACGGAAATAGTGGTACAGATTGCAACCGTCGCGGACGTTCCTATTGATTTTAAACTCCTGCAGCATGCCGGCTTCCACATTCACCCCGATACTGTCGAAACGGGCGCTGCCCTCGCTCCTATAATAAAGTTCCACCCTATTAACCGACGGTCCGCTGACAGGACCCGCCGGCCAATTTATCTTGACAAAACCGGCGCTCGTGTCGATGTCGGCGACGCTCCTTGCCGTGTAAGTAAACGGAAGAGACAGAGATTCCGTGCGCGGATCGCCGGAAGATACCGCAAACTTATGATAAGACAACTCCAAGCGACTTGTGTCGCTCGGGACGACCCCTACCACGTACTCCACATTACCCACGCCGTTGAGTTCGGCCACAACCCCAGGAGCGTTGGCAACGAAAGGAATCGTCCGGTTGAGAGGCGAAACCACCTTAACCACCCCGCCGCCGGCGTACCCCGCGACATTGAAACTAACTCTCCCATTCCCGCGCTCCATCGGGAAATTGTAGACTTCTCTGTTTGGGGCAAGGCTTCCGTTGCGTATGGCGATCGTTTGAATATCGCGTTCACGCGTAAAGAATCTCTCGGCGCCGGCTACGATCTTAATATTATTTCCGTCCGGAATGTTGCTCAACTCGCAAACATCTCTCTCCAAATTACCGGACACAACGATACGTCCCGACGCGATGACCCGCCCGTTGTCGTTGGCGTCGTAGACGATCACATCAACCGGCACACCCTCGTCCGCCCCGGTAACGCTCGCCTTTATCGTGGCCAAAGCGTACAGAGTATCATCGGCATAAGGCTTGGCCAACGTGCCGCCCACGCCGCGAGTATTAAAATCACGGGCATTGCCGTTAGCGGAAAACCCGGCGGCCGACGCAATTACTTTATAATCTCTGTCTATGGGCAAACTTACGGAGAATTTGCCGAAAACCGCGTCGCTTGTGACGGTGAACGTGTCCGGCCTCGCGGCGTCCGCAAATGTAACGCGCGCGGAAACGATCGGCGCCGCGCGGTAGTCATTTACGCTCGCGACCCAACGCTTGCCGGTAATTACGCCGCTGACGACCACCGCCCCCTCCTTGATGGTAATGTTCTGCGTCATAGCCCCTACGACCGCGACGCTCCGGCTGAACATAGCGAAACCCGGCTTCTCCGCCGTAATCGTGTAAGTGCCGGAGTTGAGATAGAAAACGTACGCGCCGTTCTGCGGCGTGGACGCCAGCTCGTCCGCAATGGCGCCGTCGCGCAATATCCGCACCCGCGCCCCCATGACCGGCTGACCGTTCGAGTTTCTGACCACACCGGACAGGGCAAAGGGGCTTCTCGCCAAGTATGTGCTGCCGATATCCAAATTGTCGTCCAACCTCAAAGATACCCTCATCCGGGAAGACGTTTGGAAACCCGATTTTTCAACAGTCACGCTCCACTCTGCCGCCCGGCAAGAGATCGTAAAGGCGCCGCGGCTGTCGGTCACCGCGGAGACGGTGTCGCCCAGCTCGGAAACAGCGGTGACCTTGGCGGCGCTTACCGCCGAACTGTCCGCCGCCGTGAGCACCCGACCATAAAGGACCGCCTCCGGGCGCGACATCGGTATATTCACACTGGTGGTTCTGCCACCCGATACGGTGACAGTCGTCGTGTACGTAAAATAACCCTCTTTAACGGCTGTTATACGGTATGTTCCGGCCGCGAAAGCCCTCTCTTGCAGACCGCCGCTGCCCGTGTAGAAGAGTAGCGGCGCCATTGTCGGTCCGCTCAGCACTTCCAATTTCAACTCCACGTAGCCGACCGCCAGCGTCGTGTCGCCTATCCTCTCCCGCGTCGCAATGCTTATGGCGCCCTCGTCCCTTCTGGTGTAATTGAACGGGGAAGCCGACAGGGTATCTGTGGAGTCGGTGAAGGCCGCGCCGCGGCTGTCGAGCGCGTAGACGCGCCACTTGTACAAACCGCCCGTCAGCGTACCCGCCGCGTCGAGCGTCACGTTCAACGCATCCGTTTGGCTACCGCGCGGCACCGTAGTCTCCCAAGCCAATAGGCCCATCTTGAAATCGCCCATGCCCTCCATACCGAAAGTCGCGGCGGTGCCCTCCCTCAAGATGTTCACCAAGTACGACGTAGCGCGCGTGTCGAGATTATTCCACTTAAACGTTATCTGATCGTTATCTCTAAACGTGTTGCTCGGCGGCCTTGGAGACTGGGCTCTCGGAACCCTGAGCGTATTTTGGGCGTCTCCGCCGATTTTGAACCGCCCGGCCACCCCGTCAGTCATGTTCAACACCTCCCACGAGGTAAACTCGGGGCGGTTGCCGTAGTTATTCAGCACCATCCAAGAGTAGGTCGTGCCGAGCGCGAGCGGCGGCGGCGCGGAGGTAATCGTATTCGACGGATCGGGCGCGCCGTAAGTTATTTGCGTGTTCTGCGTTATGGCCTGCCAGATGATGTTAACATCGGTATTGAGTTTATTGTTCGAATTGATAAAAGGTTTGTCGGAGAGTATTATATGGTAGTACGGCACGCCCGGAACCGGCTTCCACCTAAAAACGGGCGCAAGCTCGGTCACCGTCTTCACAAACTCGCCGCCGACTATATTGGCCTTTGGTGATTCGATAGCGGGCGGATCCTCGCTTCTTACCATCAGGCGGAAGTAATCCGAATACAACGTGTCGCTTCCGTTCACGGACGCCACGATAATGTAATACACCCCCGGCCCCATTCGACCGCCTTGACGGTTGGGGACAAAGCTTACGGACTTACTCCGAGAGGCCCCGTAAAAATTCGCCGACACGTTTGAATCTATCGCGGAAGCAAGCCTCGTATACCTCGCCAGATTCCCGCCGGAAGGCGTGGCGGAGTAGTATACTCCGGCGTCTCGCGGGTCGTCCGCAAGGGACTGCGCTCCGGCATCCTCCGAAAGCTGCACCCACTTGACACGAACGACGTTGTCCTGCGCTCTTACGCCGGCGGAGGAGGGGTCGGGCACAATCTTCAAACTTTGCTTCTGCGCCGCCGCGGCAAACGCAAAGCACGCGAGAACCGACAAGACAGCGGCTTCAATTTTCCTTAACATCTTTTATACTGATCCTTTCAAAAGTAATAATTGACCCCGCTCCGCAAAGCCGGCAACGGCAATATGTCGGCCTCTACGCGCAACTGCAACTTGGTACCGATGTTGAAACCGCCGTTGAGTATCGGCAGCAGCATGACCACATCCCCCACGCGTAAACTGCTAAGCGAACTGTTGTCACGAAGCACGTGCTTGTCGTTGCTGCGTATATCGAACCCGGCCAAGCCTACGCTCGCAAAAAACGACGGGTACGCGGCGCTCAACACTAAAATATGATCGACGAGTATGCCCACATCGACCTTAGTGCTCTTAAAATCAGAATGGGAATCAGCGGAACCGTTCAACGAATCCACTTTCCTTAATATGTCCATCTCCATGGCCACCTCGCCGAATATCTTCGTGTAGGAGACGTTGAGCCTTTGCGGAATGATGTCGAACGAGAGCGTGTGGCCCTGCGGCATTTTCCACTTCCAAGAAGGTATATCGTAGTTAATGCGGTCCACCCCCCTTATGCTCGCGCTGTCTATGGTCAGTTCGCCCGTTTCTATGATGGAGTCGAGAATTTGCGGCATGACGAAGCCGCCGCCGCCGGAACCAGTCGCCTTGACGCTGAGCCCGAAACGCGAATTAAGCGCGAACCTCTTCCACTTTACGCCGATCGACGGCGACCATCCCTCGGCCTTGAAACGCCCCTGCGCAAACCCGTTGAACTTCTCAGACGAGAAATTGACGAACTCCGTGTCTATAGGCGCTCCGACGCCGCTGCCCATCTCTATACCCTTGACGTTGAAGTTCACGTGCCCCAAAAGGTCTATATCCGCCTTCAAACGAATATCCGCGGAAAACAAGTGGCGGTGCATATTGATCGCGAAGATCAAATCGTCGCTGTTCCCGACGCGGTACGCGTACCCGAAAGTCATGGTCTCCCAACCCATGCTGAAAGATAACGGCAACCTCAGCGCGCCTTTTAAGGCGAGAAAACCGATGGTGTCCGGAGCGGTGGTACTGACGGTGTCTACCTTATATGTTATGGGCCGCGTTTCTTTTATGATCGACGAACCGCCCAAAGCGGTGTTGAAGTTCATGTAGAAGTTCTGCGTGTAGGCGAAGGTCCCAACGCCTGAGAGCATCGGCACGTCCACCCGCACCGAGTAGTTGGTATTCTGTTCCGTGCCGGCGGTCGGCTTGAACCTCTCGCCCTTCTTGAAGATTTTGCCGTTGCTGAAGATGTCGTCCATCGCCTCGGCGTCAAGGAAGTCGCTCAAACCGGCGGAATAACCCACCGGCAGGTTGAACCCCAAATACCCGACCGGATACTGGAAAGAAACGCTCGTCAAAGGACGCAGCAAATCGTAGTTGAAACCCATCGCCAAGCGCGCGTCGAACGACGGCACCCAAACGTGAAACGGAGTATCGAACGACGACCAAAAGTTAACGAGGGGGTCGTCGTCCGCCGCGCAGGGCCGCCCCACCGCAAACACCGCAACCACCGCCGCGGCCAAAATACCTATTCGTTTCATTATTAATACCCTCACCCAACCCCTAATTTATTATATTTGAACGACCGCATATCCCGAATATTTGACATTCGGAATAGGAAAAATAGTTATTGCGCACAAATATTGTCAATGATTTTTGTTAATTTTTTATGTTTCTCTTTAACTCGTTGAAAAATATAGTAGTTACGACTTTGAAAATGGGGCTTTATTGAAAAGTTCGGGGGCTAAACTCATTAAATCAAATTCTTTAAATTCTTTTTTAGACGGAAGGGCGCTTAAATCAAATTCTTTTAAAATCATTTTTAGACGAAAGGGCGCGATAAATCGCGCCCTTTCATAGAATATGCGGGGCTAAACCCCGCATATGAAGTCAAAATCAACTTCAACGGCTTTTTTCTTTTTAATCCTATAATCCTTTAAATCCTACTAATCCTAGTTCAGACAGTCTTTTGATTTTATATATGCGGGGTTTGGCTTCGCCGAGATAAACAAGT
>JAITFI010000008.1 GCA_031281485.1 Chitinispirillales bacterium
CCTCCCTCGCTCCAACCAAAATGGCTTCGCCATTTTGTTTTCCGCTACCCACCCTGCGGGGCGCTGCCCCGCAACGCCCCGTCGATAAACAAGCGCCGCTTCGCGTCGCAACGTCAAAAGATTTAAGAATTGGACCGCGAGACGAACTCTCCGGTGTCTGTATCAACTTTAATCTTGTCTCCGATGTTACAGTAGAGCGGTACCTGTACCTCTATGCCGGTGTCGACTTTCGCAGTTTTCAGTACCTTTCCGCCGGTGTCGCCCTTTACGGCAGGCTCGGTGTAGGTGATCTCTAAGTCTACTTGTTTGGGCAGCTCGACGCCTACAGGCTTCTCGCCGTGGACTACCACGTCTATGATCATCTGCTCTTGTAGGTAGTTCAGGGCGTCGCCGAGATCGTCCTTGTTCAGGTACATTTGCTCATAGTTCTCCTGATCCATGAACGTGTACATGTCGCCGTCTGGGTAGAGGTACTGCATCTTTTTGCGCTCCAGGACGACCAAGTCGAACTTGTCGGAGGCGCGGTAGACGGTCTCCGAGACGCCGCCGGTGGAGAGGTTTTTCATCTTCATCTTGCAGGAAGAGGCGCCGCGCGCGCCCTTCGTGTAGATGTACTTGAGGATAATGTGCAGATCGTTGCCGATCTTCACGCAATTGCCGGCCCTGAGTTCCTGCGCTTCCTTCATGTCTTGCCTCCTTAAACTATAATTCTTTTATTGATAATGGTTGTATATTCACGCATTTGCAACGGATCCCGCATATTCGCCCTATTGTCCGTCGGCGGCGCCGACTCCGGATAGCGGTCTAAGAAATCGCGGAACTTGGCTATAAGATCGCAACTCCGGTGCATAAAATAATTCATGGCAAGCGCGGCGCGCTCATGTTTTTTCAAATCTTTGAAAAAAGCGCCGTACCGCTCCGACGTAACCAGGTCGGCGGAGGCGGACTCGGCATCGTTAAAAGCCATCGTTAGGGCATGATATTGGGCGAAAACGTCGTCTAATTCGCTCTCTTGGTAGTACGGACGCATGGTTTTAAGCAGCGCCTCGGCCTTGACGCGCTGGTGCTTCTCAGCCTGTATGTAGGCGTGCCAGACGAAGGGTTTGCCGGAGAGGACGGCGCGGGCGAGCGAGTCCTCCCCGCGGACGAAGTTGAAATCGGTACAGCACAGAAGGGCGTCGTAGCCGTGCTGCGGGAGGAAAGGCGCGTAGAGCACGCGGACGTTCTTGTAGACCCGGCACGGATCCTTACGGCAGTCAACACCCCCCTCACACGACGACGCCCCGCCCAAGAGCCGCCCGAACGTGGCCGCCATCCCCAGCCGGCTCTTCTCGCCGAACACGATGAGAAGCGTATCGCGCCCGAACTCGACGAGGTCGGAGATCAGCGTATCGAACCCGCGCTCGTAGGTAAAGACCGTCCCAACCATCGTATCGCCGGACGGCTCTATGGAGATCCCGAAATCGCCGACGACGCCGTTTATCACGGCAAGCCTGTCAAGCCCGCCGCCCTCCCGCAACGCCTTCAGCTTGGAGTTGATAATGAGCCCGCCGGTAGTCTCGCGGAACCCCGGCATGAAGAAGAATTTACGGGCGGTGCCGCTGCCGAGGAGGGACTCAAAAAGATGGTACTCCTCCACCCACTCCTCGGCGGAAAGGTACTCCAAGTTGATTATCAGCTTGCTTTGATTCAACGCAACACGAAACACCTTCTCCGGAATATCGCAGGCGAAAGCCTCAACCAAAACGTCCGCCACGCCTAGAGCGCTTTCAAGAGGGTCAAAATCTTTATGCATACGGATATAGGTAACAGACTCATACTCCTGAACGTCCTTCGTCGGGTCAATCCCGCTCTCAACGGCGTGGAGCGTGTACATATCATTGATAAACAATCTAACGCGGCAATCAGGCCGAGCCGCCTTAAACTCCTTGGCGAACCGGTAAGTCACCCCCGCGTCGCCGAAATTGTCGATGCATTGGCAGAAAATATCTATTGACGAGTATTCCATAGATGTATGTAAATATAGTATATTTAATTTATTAAATCTTTTTAAAGTCAAATTCTTTAAATCTTTTTTAGACGAAGCCCCTTCGGGGCTTCATAGGATATGCGGGGCTAACTTGTTTATCTCGGCGAAGCCAAACCCCGCATATAAAATCAAAAGACTGTCTGAACTAGGATTAGTAGGATTTAAAGGATTATAGGATTAAAAAGAAAAAAGCCATTGAAGTTGACTTTGACTTTATATGCGGGGTTTAGCCCCGCATATCCTATGAAAGGGCGCGATTTATCGCGCCCTTTCGTCTAAAAAAGATTTAAAGACTTTGATTTATCGCGCCCTTTCGTCTAAAAATGAATTTGATTTTAAGGCTTTTAAGGCTTTAAAGATTTTGACTTTTATGCCCGATAATACTCATCTACAATAAACTCCGCGTTCTCCGCCCACATGAGGGTACTCGTTCTCTGCAACATGTCGTATACTTTAGATTCCAAAAATTTGCGATACGCCTCCTCAAACGGCACACTCTCTTTTTCAGCGATAATAGAGACTATATGCTCAATCTTAAATAGAGTATCCGTTGTGATGTCCTGTTCTTTGTATACATATTTAGCGAACATCTATCTCTCTCCTAATCATCGTCAAAAAAGAAAGCGCTCTTTCCGTGTGAAAGCTAACCTGATCGTTCAATTTGTGTGGTAAACTCTCATTTTAGCTTCCTCGTCATAACATCCTCAGCAAATAAGAGCGGTTCGTCAAAACTTTGGGTGTGCAACGCCCCGTAGTTTCGGCGGATTAGCCGGTTGACGCCGTGTTGCATAAACAACGCCAGCGCGTCCCGCGGACTGATGTCATGTTTGTGGGCGTATCCTTCCACCGCAACCACTATCATCAAGTTTTCATCCCTCTCAGTCTGCGTCATATTTTATCCCCACCGCCAAAAACGACTTAGTTCCGACATAATTATATATAATAAAGATAATTATTGGGGACAACCGAAGTCAAATTAATGTTTGGGGACGGGCGAAAATAGTCAAAAAGCCGGTTTTGCGCCCCAAACGCCCTATCTATATTCCGCGGACTTTTTATTGACACACGATTCACATTGTATTATATTATAGTATATAGGGCGTATTGACGACGGCAGAACCGCCCGCCGTCATCAAAATTATCAACTTTTTATCATATTGAGAAGTAAAATGATCGAAGTTACCGGCGACCGCAACACCGCTAAGTGCTACTGCGACGAGCTTGAGGAAACCGCGGCCCGGCAGATCCGCGCTGTTTGCGATCAAGAGGCGTTCGCGGGGTGCAAGATACGCATAATGCCGGACGTTCACGCCGGGATGGGGTGCACCATCGGCACTACCATGACCATCCGCGACAAGATTGTTCCGGGAATGGTTGGCGTAGACATCGGCTGCGGAATGGAAACCGTTGAGCTTGACGAAAAGGAAATTGACTTCAAGAGGCTGAACAATACCGTGCGCCGCAACATCCCCTCGGGGCACAGCACTCGCAGGGATATCCACCCGTTAAGCGAAGAGATCGACCTCACGGAGTTGCGTTGCGCCGATCACGTCGATCTAAAACGCGCCCGCCGCAGTATCGGCTCGCTCGGCGGCGGCAACCACTTCATCGAGGTTGACAAAGCCGACGACGGGACTCTGTTCCTCGTGATCCACTCCGGCAGCCGCCATCTCGGCAAGGAGGTCGCCGAGTACTATCAGAACGAGGCGCTGCGGAATCTCTCCGGTAACTCGAAAGCATTGATTGACGAGGCCATAGCGGAACTTAAAGCGCAGAACCGCGAACAAGAGATCGAGCCGACGATCGCCCGTATGAAAGAGGAGGGCCTCAGCCACCTCCCCGTCCCCGAAGATCTGGCCTACGTGGAAGGCGGCCTCTTCGACGACTACATCCACGACATGAAGCTCATCCAGCGCTTCGCCTCGCTCAACCGCAAGGCAATGGTCGATATAATCATGACACGCCTTTGCTTGACAAAGAAAAACGAGTTTACGACCATCCACAACTACATAGACACCGATGAAATGATCCTTCGGAAGGGCGCGGTATCGGCCAAACACGGGGAGAAGCTCCTGATCCCGATAAACATGCGCGACGGCAGCCTAATCTGCGTAGGCAAGGGCAACGACGACTGGAACCGATCCGCCCCCCACGGCGCCGGCCGCCTAATGAGCCGCTCAGCCGCCTACAAAAAACTCTCCTTGGAAGATTACAAAGCGGAAATGGCAGGCATCTTCACCACCTGCATATCAAAAGCCACCATCGACGAAGCCCCTATGGCGTATAAAACCATGGATACGATAATAAAAAACATAAACGAGACGGCGGAAATTATTTTAAAGATTAAACCGGTATATAATTTCAAGGCAAGCGAGTAAAACACTATGCAAAACATCTTAGACTTCCTATACTCAATAGACACATCCGTATTCCTATTCATCAACGTGACCTTGTCCCACCCGCTCCTAGACCCGGCCATGACGCGGATAACCGAACTCAAGTTCTGGCTGATCCCGGGGCTGCTCGCCGCCGCCCTCTACGTCTTTCGCGAGAACAAAAAAAAGGCGCTCACCGTGCTCGGGCTTGTGGCGCTAACAGTGGCGCTCAGCGACCCGATCTCATCGCAGATATTAAAAAAGATATTCCACCGGCCGCGCCCGTGCAATCCGGATTTTTATGTGGCGGGCGGGCGCTTCCTAAAGGGAATGCTGACCTCGCTCTCCTTCCCGTCGTCCCACAGCGTGAACATGTTCGCCTTCGCTACGATCTTGTTTTGCTTCTACCGACGATACGGCGTATACTTTTACTCCTTCGCGGGGCTTATAGCCTACACGCGCGTCTACAACGGGGTGCACTACCCGTCAGACGTTGCCGGCGGGGCGGTCGTCGGATGCTTGCTCGGATGGGGAGTCTACACCGGATTCATATTTATACAATCGCAGTATTTTAAGCCAAAAACAGAAAATAAAGATCAAAATCAAATTCTTTTTTAGACGAAGCCTTCGGCTTCATAGGATATGCGGGGCTAAACCCCGCATATATAAAATCAAAGTCAAAAGCATCCACCGTTTACATTATTCGCCCAAACCGTCCTCAAAACCCTCTCACTCTCGTTCCCGAGCGAATCTGTGAATTGGATCTCGAAGGTGTAGACGGCGTTTGCGGTTATCTGGCTTCGGGATATGCGTTTGCCGGCTATGGGGCTGACCGCCAAGTCAAACTTTTGCAGGCCCTCGCTCAGGTACCCGTCCGGGGACGAGTACGACCAAGCCCCTATGTCGTGGCTGTATCGGGTGATGTCCCCCGGAATTTTCACAACCTGCAGCGAATCCCTATCCTCCCAATCGTCCGCATTCACATTCTTCCACCACTTTATGTACCCTTTGGCCATAGTCTTATTGAGCCTGTACTCAAACGCCCCGAAGGAACAAATCGAGATGCCCGTGGCGGCTTCGCCCGGCGGCGTCGGCATCGGCGAGACGATCTCCAAAATAGGCAATACGGTATCGATCTGGGCCAGCTCCACTGTCACCGTAACGCCGCCGCCTACGCCTACCAGCGAAACCCACGTACTCCGCACAACCTCCTCTTCGGCGCAGCACTGCCTTCCGCCGTCGACCCATATTCCGGCTATGCGCGTGTTCTGCTCGCGGCTGACGTCTACGAAGAGCAGCGTGTCGCCGCCGACGGGGACGCTGAACTCCGGCCCGGGAAAGATATCCGCGCTCCCGCCGATCACGTCCACGGCGACCGCCGCGAGGTTCTCCTTGTCGACGGACGGGATTTCGGCGCAACCGCCGACGACGGCGACGACGGCGGACAGCGCGAATAGCTCACGTCCGCATTTTGAAAATGATTTTGGTTTTGACGCGGCATGACGATGCATCGGCAATGCCTCCTTTGGGTTAGGATTTTAATTGAGTACGGTAGCACAACGAGAGTAACGGAAACAACGAGAGTGGGTACGACGAGAGCGGGCGCCGCCCGTCACGCGGCCGCCCGTAGATAGTAATATAGTATATTATTTTTTGCGCGTCAATATTTTTGTAAAATTTGCCGCGGCGATGTATATTTGTATTCATCATGGCCGAACAGAGATACAAACTGACGGTAGGCCCCGAAGGCTACCTTGCCCCCGCCGCGGCGATAATGGGCGTCGTGTCGCCGGACGCCGGCTACGCGCTGTCGGGCGGCGACATCGTGCCGGAGGACGAAGCGCTCAGCCTCATAGCCGAAAAGCTGGCGAAAGCCCAAAACCCGGCGGTCTGCCCCGGCCCGCTGCTTCTGTGGCACTGGTCGGACAGCGTCCCCCAAAAAGCGGCGGCGGTAAGGGCGATGGCCGAAGCCTGCAAAGCGAAGCTCCTCCCCATGCCGGATTATAGGGCCAAAAGTCCGAGGATCAACCCGGATATAGAGATCAACCCAAACCACCCGAGTTTGACGATAGAGCACAATAATATAGACGTCTGCCTATTCGTAGGAATGCACTTGCACTTCGCAAATATGGCGCTGAGGCTGATAAGGGGTGCCACGAACTGCTACACTATTGCGCTGAGTGACACGGCGGCGATAGACGAAGCTATTTTGTCTGTTAGAGATGTTGACGTTGGGAAGATTGAGTCTGTTACGGAGAGAATAAAAAAAATAAAGAATTAAAAGATAAAATTCTTTTTTAGACGAAAGGGCGCGATAAATCGCGCCCTTTCATAGGCTATGCGGGGCTAAACCCCGCATAGAAAAGTCAACGTCAACGTCAGGTCGCTTCGACTTCGCTCAGCGACCTTATTGCTCGCTCGTAAGTTCCCTGAGCGAAGTCGAAGGGAACTTACCGTCAACGTCAACATCTTTTTGATTTTGACTTGGCTTTTGATTTTATCTATGCGGGGTTTAGCCCCGCATAGCCTATGAAGCCCCGAAGGGGCTTCGTCTAAAAAAAAGAATTTAAAGAATTTGACTTTAAAAAATTTGACTTTAAGGAACAAACTAAACATGACTGTAAAAGTAAATCAATCAAACTGCATTGCCTGCGGGATATGTATAAAGTCTTGTCCCGAACCCGGGGCCATTACCCGCAACGGCAACGGCAACGACAACGGCAATCGGCGCGTGTCGATCAATACGGCGCTGTGCAAAATATGCTTGCTATGCGTCTCCGTATGCCCTAAAAAAGCCATTGTTACAGAGGATTAATCAACTATATGAGAAACGATAACACTAATACGGATAATCCTATTCCCGCTCCGAACCAACGCGCGATAAACGCGGACGAACTTCTTTTACGCACCCCTCGGCGCCGCGCCTTCATCACCGGCAGCGAGGCGGTGGCCGAGGCGGTAAAGAGGGCGAATATCGACATGTCCATAGCCTACCCGATCACGCCGCAGAGCGAGAGCATGCACCTCATCGGCGACCTCTACGCGCAGGGCTATGTACGCGACTACTACCGCGCCGAAAACGAGTTCGCGGTGATGGCGGCCATACACGGGGCCGCTCTCGGAGGCGGGCGCGTCTTCACCGCCACCAGCGGCCCGGGAACGCTGCGGGCTATGGAAATGTTTCCGGTGTGGGCGGGATCGCGCCAACCCATCGTCTGCGCCTTCATGTGCAGAGGCGTGGCGCTGCCGCCGTCCATACAGCCGGAGAATATCGAGATGGCGTTCTTGCTGGATACCGGAATGCTCATGTTCCACGCCGAAAACGCTCAAGACTTTTTCGACATGATATTGGCCGCCTACGCGATAGCCGAACAGCCGGAAGTGCACCTGCCGGTTGGCGTCTTCGCCGACGGATTCTTCGTGACCCACACACGCGAGGTGGTAATGCTGCCGCCCGACGATGTCAAGCTACACGCCTACTCGCCGGACATCGCGCCGATACAGCCCTTCGACATGGATCACCCGCCGGTACGCCAAACCAGAGACCCGCTGATGAACAAGAGCAACTTCACCTCCTACGCCGCCAGCGCAAGCTGGCACCAAGAGATATTGGCGGCGGCGGAACGGGCGCGGAAACATATCGACAGATTCATGGGCGGGTTGACCGAGGTATCGGAACCCAACGCGGAAATAATGATAATCGCGTCGGGCACCGCGGCGTCGCAGAGCAGAGAAGCTATAAGGTCTATGAAGAAAGATGGGATAACGGTCGGTATGATAAAAGTGAAATCCGTCCGCCCCTTCCCGACAAAGGAAATCATCGCGGCGACGGAGAAAGCTAAATTAATAGTGGTACCGGAGTTCAACGCGGGCGGGTGGCTGGCGAGAGAGGTCAAAGCGTCGCTAAATAATAACAACCGCGTAATAGCCGGTCCGAGAGTCTTCGGGGGGATGGCGTTGCCAAGTGAGGTTATTGCGGGAGAAATCAAAATCTTTTTAAATCAAAATCTTTAAAAAGATTTGGCTGTTTCCGGTTTGGTTATCTCTAATTTATCCTCTTCCTCGTGTATCTCTATGACGTATAGCCCGTTTTCTAAGGCGAAGGCTTTGACCCTCGGATCAATGTATATCGCGGCAACCGCTCCGTAAAGCTTCTTCCCTTTGATCTCAGCTTCCTCTTCGTATTTGCGGTATTTCTTTAACCGCTCCAAACGCTCTTCCACTTGTTTTTTGCTGATTTGCGCCTTTATCTCGACGATCATCGCTTCCTTGTCGGCGTCGCTGAATAAGAACAGATCGATCTCGCCGATAATGTTTTTTTCACCGGCGACGAGTGCGCTGACCTTTTTATTTACTAATACTCTGTTAAATGTATGCTTGCCCATAGCGTTTATGTCGTGGCGCACTTTGGGGATAACGACGATCTCGACAAGCGTCCCGAAACTGTTGTTTATGCCGCCCATGTTTTGGGTCAACTCTCGGACAGCAACAGAGGTTTTCCGAACTTCGGCGGCTAACAGCCGGTTTTCGGCGGATAGTTCTTGGATAGAGGCCTCGGTTTTGGCTTGAAGGGCGAGTACGTCGTCAAGCGTAACCTTGTTGAGGCTCGGAACGGTCTTTTTCTTGGCCGCCGAATTATAGGTCTTCTTCGCGGCTTTCTTCTTTACCTGCATACGGGGCTCCTCGGTTTAGGTACTTATAATATATATTATGGGCAAACCGGTCGGTAAAAAAAAAAGCGGCCGGCGACGAGAAGGAAGTGGTTGGTCTCGTCACCGGCCTGGCGGCAAACACGTTAGGCCATGGTATCGCCGCGTTTGACTAGGATTTGTAGGATTAGAAAAAAGATTATAGGATTGAAAATCAAAATCAACACATAAAAGACGGTGTTTTAATCCTATAATCCTTATAATCCTA
>JAITFI010000023.1 GCA_031281485.1 Chitinispirillales bacterium
GGGTCGCCGCCGTAGTTCGCCGCCTGTCCCATGAAATACTTTATCTTGCCGTCTCTGTCGCGGTAGGAATAGCCGAAAGCCGACATCATTCCCACTTCCACCCATGACACGACAAGCGGCTTTTGAGGGGTCAATTCCTTTACCGTATGCAACACGCCTTTAATCTCATAGACGACCTCGTCGGGGGTGTCCATAACGCCGATGTCGAGCCAGCTGAAATCTTTGACGCGGACGTTCGGCACAAACGCGATTCTTTGCGCGTACTCGTCGTGTTTGATGAATGATTCGTATGACTTATATTTTTTCTTGAAGTCCTCTTCGTCAACGCCGAAAACGGAAATCGAAATATCGTCGGTTTCGATATTGGCGGCTTTCGATTCCCCGACGACGCAGCGCACCGAGTAGCCGTATTTTTGGTCGGGGTCGTTGTCCATCAAATTGCTGTAGTCTAACGTTATGTACCGCGAGTAGGCTTTGCCGACGATATAGGCGTCGCAGTCGGCGTAATCCATCGGGCAATCGGCCCCCTCTGTGGCCGTCCACCACCTGCCGACCTCGAGCGCGCCGCTGAACGCGCCTTCGGCGTTCCGAGCTCCGCCGGGCAGGGCTGAGAATCCGTAGGTGTCGTCCCCGACGATGTATCCGCGATCGGGCCAACCGCTCTTAGACCTCAGTTTCTTCCCCGCTTCGTCGGAGCCGCCCGCCGCTTTCGCCAAATCATTCCAATCCGCCGTATCCGGCAGCCTCCATCCGTTGGGGCAGACCGTCAGCGCCGTCTTCCAATCGTACAGCCTGCCGTATTCCGCGCATTTGGACTCGTCGCCGTCGTAGCACCAAGACCCGTTTTCGGTCGGATAGTTCAGATTCTCGGCCAACCATGTCAGTTTGCCGATTTTTACGGTCTTATACGTTTGACCGTTCCTCTCGTCGGTGAACGCCGCCTTGGAAGCCGCGCCCTTAGCGGGGCGGGCGGCGTTTCCACCGCACCCCGCCGCCGTCAATCCGAGACATACCGCCGCCGCAACGGTCAACAGCGCCCGTCCGCGTCCCTGCCGATCAAAGAATCTCATAAAACCTCCGTCAAAGAGTGTTAAAGTGTTATCAAACTAAAAGGCGTCGGAGCCGTTCCGACGCCATAATTTCGACCTGAAAGGATGATGGTCACCATTGTATACCAATATAATATATGGGTATTGTCGGAGTCAAGCGGCGGTATGGCGACACAGGTATAGATATCTCTATCCGGTATTCCACAGTGAGTCATTGGAAACCGGGAATCAAAGGCGGTCGGGATGAGTATTTAACGGCGATATTGACTTTCTCCGCGAAAATACATATATTACTATACATACCATACTTCTATTCAGGCGTAAACGGCAGAGCGGAGGTCGGGATGTTCAAGGCAAAGGCGGCAGCGGTAGCGGTAGCGGCGGCTATGTTTTGGCCGGCGGCGGTACAAGCGCAGAATTCGGGCGGGACGATCGCCATCGGAACACCGACGAATCCGGAGATCGCGGATTGGACTTTGCGCTGGAGCGATGAATTCAACGGGACGGCCTTAGATAGGGGTAAATGGGCCGCCGACACCGGGTATTACCTAAACAGCGACCCGGGCACGTGGGGATGGGGGAACGAGGAGTTGCAGGCTTACCGCGACGATACGACCAACGTTTATTTGAAGAACGGATACCTCAACCTGACGGCTTTCAAACGCAGGCAAAATTGGCCTACAATAGACCCGAGGCGCTACGCCGAATACGCCTCGGGCAAGGTGATCACGAGAGGCAAGTTCTCTTGGAAATACGGGCGGATAGATTTTTGCGCAAGCCTTCCGGCCGGTCAAGGCCTTTGGCCGGCGTTGTGGATGCTGCCGCAGAGCAACGTCTACGGCGTATGGGCGCTCTCCGGCGAGATCGACGTTATGGAGGCGAAAGGGCGCCTGACGAACAAAAGCAGCGGAGCGATCCACTTCGGCGGGGCGTGGCCCGACAACACCTATCTTAGCAACGAATACACGTTCCCCTCCGGTAAAACGATCTCGGACTTCAACGTTTATACCCTGATTTGGGAAGAGACGGAAATAAGATGGTACGTAAACGGAAACCGCTTCTTTACGGCGAAAAACAATCAGTGGCGTTCAAACGCCCCAAACGCGCAGGGCAACGCCTACGCGCCGTTTGACCAAGAGTTCTACATCATAATGAACCTCGCGGTAGGCGGTCATTTTGACGGCTATTTGACACCGCCCGACAACGCGCTACCCGCAACAATGCGCGTTGACTATGTCCGCGTCTACAATTCATCTAAAACATCAACAACGTCAAGCTATGATAATGATCATGCCCCGATCCTTTCATCTCAATCCATAAACGCCAATTCCGCCATATCCGCAAAAAACGCTATTGATTTGCGGGTACAAAACTCGGCTCGTTTGGATATCTATAACGTAAACGGTAAATTAAAAAAGACGCAGCGTTTCAAAAGCGGTATGTATCACGTACCATTAGACGATTTACCTAAAGGGATGTATGTCGCGAAAATAGCGTTTGACGGCGAAAGGAAGACATTGAGGATACCTATATGGAAATAATCGATACGCATCCCGTCATTTCTTCATTATTAAATCACCTAACTCTTCCATACCCCCCCTAAATACATTCAAATCGACAGGCTTATTTATCCCTTTGACCTTTGCGCTATTATGATACTGCCAAAACAGCACGTTCGGCATATCTTTGTTTAACGCAATATAAATTGAACGATACCACAACGGATTTTCAATGTTATCTTTTATTATAAATTTATACGCGTCCTGCGTCGTATAAATTATTACCTTATGTTTATAGTACTCTTCCAATTTGTCTATGCACTTTCTTAACTCATTTCTTAACTCAATCTCGCTTTTGCCGAAAGTTTTCGGATCACCGGTAAACTCAAAGTCTATCACCGGAGGCAAGTCAATAACACCGTCCACAGTATTAATAAAATTCTCCGCCTGCTCCGCTCCGTCATAATTCAAATGAAAAAAGTGATACGCCCCAAGTAATCTTTCGGATTGTTTAACACCTTCGGCATTTTTAAGAAAACTCTTATCGACAAACGTCACAGCCTCGGTCGCCTTAACAAAAACAAACTTGTACCGCGCATCAACGTTTTTCCAATCAATAACCCCCTGATGGTTCGATACGTCAAGGCCGTCTACTTGATATATGTTTTTATTCGGATATACAAACCATATTACTCTTAAATATAGCAAAAAGCCCAATATAAGGATTGTTGGACCTAAAACGGAGAGCGTAAGTTTGAGCGGGATTTTGTTCATGCCAAACATTTCGGATGAATTTGTCAGAATTTACCCATAAGGAATCCCCAATTAATTGAGAATCCGCTTAACGTTTTACGGTTAATATCAAAATAATCACCGTCTGTAATCGCAAAATGCCAACCCGCGCCCAAGTATATCCGTAAATATTCTAAAATATTCGCCTCAACATTTACTTCAGGCGCAATTGAAAAGAAGTTAATGTCATGATTAAGCTTTAATCCATCGCTTTGACGAAATATAATATTATTATCCGCAAACTGAACGCCTGCGGAAAAATGTATCTTATTCTGCGGGAAAAAGATATAGCCTACAGTTGCGCCATAGTTTACCAATCCCATTTCTATCTCGTTGTTATTAGGCACGTTAGAATCATACGTGGTCATTTGCCCATAAATATAATACCGATGATCCCAACATATAATTCCGCCGCCGCCCATTCCCATGACCAATGTGTTATTAATGAAACGTAACCGGGTATAAGGCCCAGCGAACATTGATAGTTTTCCGGTATCAAAGAAATACTCCATACCGTCGTTTTGAGATGATTCCGCAAAAACCGCAGACGTGGAAATCAAAAACAAAACGCAAAAAGAAACCAAAATCTTTTTCATAAAGAATCCTCCTATGATTTTTATTAGACCAATTCTGAAAACCTACGATGTCTCTTTATCGCAAACCAAATTAAATCACCACTCGCACTTAACATCATATTGACAAATACTTTCGTCAGCAGTCAAAATCGTCATATCCTCTACCATTGCAGTGGCAACTAGAAGTCTGTCGAAAGGGTCGCGATGCAAAAATGGTAGGTTGGAGAATTCTATAAGATAAAGCTCGTTAATTTGCAAAACGCCGAATTCATTTGCGGTCACCATTTTCCAAAACGCTGATATTCCGCCCTCAAAACGAAGTTTCTCCATACTATGTTTTATGGCAAACTCCCACAAAGACGCAACGCTTACGAACTTTTGTATGTCCACGCACTCTATAGTAGCCAATATGGAATCGGGCAATTTATGGGATTTGTGAAAGTACCAAAGCAAAGTATGCGTATCAAGCAAGCACCTCATTCCATATACTCCTTCATATCCTCAAGCGGCGCGTCGAAGTCATCAGCCATCCACATCTTCCCTTTCATGCAGTCTCGCCCGAAAGGAAGCCCGGCCGGTTTGCTCGGTTGATCTGTTTTCGCGGAGGGGACAAAGGGAAGGCCCTTCATACGCACGGTTTGGCGTAGAAATAGGTTTACCGCCGAAGTCATGTCCAACCCTAACGCCTTAAATATTTGCTGGGCACTGGTCTTTATTTCGCTGTCGGTTTTGATACTAATGTTTGTCGTTGACATATTGTACGCCTCCTTTGTAGTAAAATATATTTCTGAATTTAAAATGTGCAAATTTTGTATATTGTTTTTTGCGTCAATCAAAAATACCGATATATATCCTACCATTTTAGGCAGTTATTCGGAATTTCCGAATAAATGAATTCTAACCTAAATCACCATAAACATAGAAAAGACGCGCCCCCAACCGGAGACGCGCCTCAATCCTACCATTATCCAACATCCACCCAACCGCCGACCCGCTCCCCTACCACCGATACTCCGGTCTCGGCTCGTAGCTCGTATGCAACAGCTCGTGCGACTTGTGAGACATCGGCTTTTCCAAGAACTCCTCGTAGACCTTGGCGATCTGCGGGTTCTTGTGGGAGCAACGGAACTTGGACTTTTCATCGTCTAAATACAGACCGTCGGCGCGGAGTTTGCGCACCTTGTCGTCGGCGCCGTAAGGCTGGCCTCCGCCGCCTACGCAACCGCCCCGGCAGGCCATTACCTCTACGAAGTGGTACGGGGTCTCCTTGCCCTCGGCGAGAGCGGTCTTGATTTTGTCAAGCACCGCGGCTATGTTGGCCATGCCGTGGGCTACGGCTACCCTGACTTTCGTGCCGTCCACATCAATTGTCGCTTCTTTGACGCCCTCTAAGCCGCGGACATCTTTGAAGTTTACGTCGGAGAGTTCCTTCTTTGTTATCAGGTGATAAGCCGTACGCAACGCAGCCTCCATGACGCCGCCGGTCGCTCCGAAGATCGTTCCCGCGCCGGTGTAATCGCCGAGTATGGAGTCGGCTTCCTCGTCCTTCAGGTTCTTGAAGTCTATGCCCGCCGACTTTATCATACGGCTCAGTTCGCGCGTCGTCAGAGATACGTCGATGTCCTTGCAACCGCTGGACGACATCTCTTTGGAACGGGCGATCTCGAACTTCTTGGCGGTGCACGGCATTATCGACACCATGAAAATCTTCTCCGGCGCTACGCCTATCTTCTGGGCGTAGTAGGTCTTGGAGAGCGCGCCGAGCATAGCCTGAGGCGATTTCGCGGTGGAGAAATACGGTATCATGTCGCAGTAGAATTTCTCTAAGTAGTCAACCCACGCGGGGCAGCATGTGGTGATGAGAGGTATGGGAGCGTCGTCTCTCCTATTCGTGAACCTGTCCACGAACTCGCTCCCCTCCTCCATGATGGTGAGGTCGGCGGAGAAGTTGGTGTCGAAGACCGCCTTGAAGCCGAGCTGGCGCAACGCGGCGTAGAGTTTGCCCGTCTCGACCGAACCGGAGGGCATGCCGAACGCCTCGCCTATTGCCACGCGGACGGCGGGGGCTATCTGCACCACCGTATGCATGTCGGGTTTGCGGAGGGCGTTCCAGACGATATGCTCCTCCGACTTCTCGTAGATCGCGCCCACGGGACAGTGGGCCGAACACTGGCCGCACCGTATGCAGGGGCTGTCGTTCAAGCGGACGTCGGCGGCGGGCGCTATGCGCGTCTTCTCGCCCCGGCTCAGGAACTCCAGCGCCCACACGCCTTGCAGGTTTTGGCATACTTTGGCGCAGCGTCCGCACAGTATGCACTTCTCCGGGTTTAGCACCAGCGAAGTCGTTGACGAGTCTTCCGGCAGGTCGCGCAGACGCTGCGGGAAGGTTTTTTCGCGGATGCCGAACTCGGCGGCCAGCCTCTGCAATTCGCAGTTCTGGTTGCGCGGGCAGGCGAGGCAGTCGTTGGGGTGCGTAGAGAGAATCAGCTCCAACACCGTTTTGCGCACCTCCACTATCTCCGAGTCGTGGGTGATGATGGACATCCCCTCCTCGACGGCGGTGGCGCAGGCGCGCAGCATTTTCGGCGAATTCTCCGCCTTCACTATGCATATCCCGCAGGAGGCCCACGCCTCAAGGTCGGGATGCCAGCAGAGTGTGGGGATGTTCACCGCTATCTGACGGGCGGCCTGCAGGATCGTAGTCCCGGCGGGCACGGTCACGGGCCGTCCGTTTATCTTAAGGTTAATCATCTTATTATCCATCAGTTAAGCTCCTTAAAGTTTTAGTTCTTGACGACTGCCTTGAATTTACACGCCTCCTCGCACGCGCCGCACTTTATGCACGCCGCTGAGTCTATCACGTACGGCTTCTTTATCTCGCCCTTGATACAGCCCGCCGGACACTTCTTCGCGCACAGGCCGCAACCCTTGCACATATCGGCCACGATGGAGTAGCGCAACATCTTCTTGCACTTGCCCGCCGGACACCTGCGCTCCTTTATGTGGGCCAT
>JAITFI010000071.1 GCA_031281485.1 Chitinispirillales bacterium
CTTTGACTTTGATTTTGATTTTATATATGCGGGGTTTAGCCCCGCATATCCTATGAAGCCGAAGGCTTCGTCTAAAAAAGATTTAAAGTATTTGACTTTTTTAGGCTTCGTCTAAAAAAGATTTTGATTTTAAAGATTTTGACTTAGTGCCATAATGTATATTATTTGCAAAAGCGGCTTTTTTGGGGCCGGGGTAGCGGGAAAGCCTTTTATATCAAAGGAGTGTTTATCATGTACCAATCGACAGTGGATGAAAAGTTACAGATTTATTGTGCGTGTCTTGCTAAGTACGGCGTTAACGACACGGACTATTCTAAATTTGAGGATGCGGTGAAGAACTGGGAGAGTTTCATGGGTGGTGATAAGAAGACGGAGGCCGACCGTTTGTGCGAGGCGATTGGGTTATAAGGAAGCGGTATTTGGTCCGGTCTATTGCGCCGAGTCGCATCGCCTCCGAATCCGTGGCGGGCTTGGTTGCGGCCATAACACACAATTTCGGAGTTGTCAACGGGTCGCCATTTAACGGTTAAAGCGGGCCGCGTTAAATGGCGGTAAGTCGTTGATTTTACCGGGTTAGCGCTTTTTATTCCGCTCTTCCCGCCTCTTTGCCGAGGCAATTCTGGCGTTTGACATCAGGCCCATTTCTTTGCGCAATTTGGATATGAAGGGCTGTGTGGATTTGGTTTTTATGGCTATGTGGCTGTCGTTCAGGCCTTTTGCGTGCAGGGACTTGATTTTTTCCATGAGTTGCAGCGTTTTGGCGGAGTGGCCTTTCCTTCCGCTACGGCGGTCCATGTTTTTGGCCATAGCGTCTTCCACCTTCTTTTTGTCGTAGAGGCGGAACTGCTGTTTGCTGCTTGATATGACGATTTCGGGCGACAGGAAGCCTTTTTTGGTGGCGTTGTATATCCAGTCGGCGTTGCATTTGAGCACCTTGGAGAGCTCTACGGCGGTCATCCAGCTGCACTTCTCCGGTTCTTTCCATTTGATGGTGTGGCGCTGGCGCGGGTCGTTGAAGCGGTCCACCAATTTACGGTCGAATATGTAGATTTTGCGCCACGAGTTTGCGTTGAACAGGTAGCGCGGCGGCAGGATCTTGTTTAAGACCATCTGCCTTACGTACTCGCGTGAAACGCCCAAGATTTTGGCGGCTTCGCAGCTCCTCACGAGCGCGCCTTTCTTGCTTTTGATGCCCTTGTCGGAATCTTTTCGGCCCACAAGCCCCTCCCGGTTTTTGATTTTACAGCCCGCCCATACGGCATGAGGCGGCGGGTGCAATACACTCCGTTACTATAAATATAATATGCTTGTGCGCGGGGAGTCAAGGAAAAAAGAATTATTGGGCGGCGCGGGGGTGTTTTTGATTTTTACGTTAACAAAAAAAATATGTGGACAATCGTCTACGCATAAATTATAATATAGTATATCGGGAGTTATATTCCGGAGGGGTGATAGGGCTATGGCTGATATGAATGATGCGTTAAGGGCGGCAAGGGTGGCGGGGGCGGCCGGTGTGGGTCGTTGCGCGCTCTCCCTTTGTCTGCTACTCGCCGCCGAGGCGTTTCCGCAGGGCGTTATTGAGACGATCAGCAAGTCGTTTGCCGGGCGCGGGGGCGCCGGGCCGGGCGCCGTCGTAGGGATTGTCGTCTTTTTCGGGGTGATTATCGGGCTTTTGATTTTTTTCTATGTAGGTTCGCGCCGCAGTCAAGAAAAGATTCAGGAGGAGCTCTCCGCCAAGCTTTTCGGCGAGGGGTGCGAGCGCACGCGGCTTACTCGTGACGAGATGAACGCTTTGCTTGGGATTGTCGCTTTTGCTCCCGATCCCCCTACCAGGGGGCACTTGATATTTGAGTCGCTGCCGCTGTACGAGCGTTGCTTGGACGCCTATGTCGAGCATACGCCGCGTTTGCAGTTTTCTTCCGGGCGGGGCGGCGGGGTTGAGGAGCAGGATGAGCTTTTGCTCCGCTTGCGCAAGAAGTTGGGTTACGCCATCCTTTCGCCGGAGCAGCCGGTCGTCTCCACGCGCAATTTGAGCGTGGGGCAGAAGATGTCGGTTTTTGCGCCGGGGCAGAGGAGCGACCCTTTCAGCGCCAATGTGACGCATGTTGGGGAGTTCTGGTTTACGGTGCGGCTCCAAGAAGATTTCATGGGACTTGTGAGTTTGGGCGGACTGGAGAAGACTTTGGCTTTTTTGCGGCAGGGCGACGCGGCCTACAGCGTGACGGTCAAGGTGAGGGAGATTTCGCAGTCCGGTGAGATAAACTTTTACCACAGTACTAGGCTGTCGCGCAATCAGCATAGGCAGTACATGCGGTTAGACATAGACTTGGCGGTCAAGTTCCGCGTGATTGAGAGGGCCAACAGCTTTGACGATAGGCTGCCGAACGAGCTTCTCAGCGCCCATACGGCGGATATCAGCGGCGGCGGCGTATGCCTGATCGTCAAAGAGCCGCTCAGGGTCGGCGACGTGATAATGCTTTCGATATATATACCGGGTTGCGCGATCAACGACGTAAGGGCGAAAATACTCAAGGTTATCGCGGTGGAAGGCAGGACGGCCACGCACTATAGGCACCTCGTGCAGTTCATCTCAATAGAACCGCAGCAGAGGGAGAAGATCGTTAAGTATATATTCGACAAACACAGGGCGTCGCTGCAAAAGCGGTAAACGGTCCGGCGCGGGGCTCGGTCGTCTTAATAAAGGGCTCAATGTTGCGTTCGTAACGTACGATAATATATATACGGCCCGGTGTGTAAGGCGCGCGGGGTGGTTTGGAAAGGGTTAAAAATAAATAAAGATGTGCAAAACATCCTTGCGTATATTATATTGTATTATATTATAAACCGTGCTTATATTATGGCTGATACAAAATATAAATATAAAACCGCCGGTTTGCGCGGTGTTTCCGGCGGGGTCGCGCTCCGGCTGGTGGTGTGCGCGGTGTCGTTTTTGGTGCTCGGAGGGGCGATAGTGGCGTTTATGAGCACGTTCAAAGAGCGTAAGGCGGAGGATTACACCAGGGCGGAGAGAATGCGGGACAACGGTTTTTTGGAGGCCTTCAACAGGCTTAATCCGGACGGTTCGCAGGATTTCAGCGGGTTGCGGGAGGCGTTTGTCAGAGTAAGCGGCAAGCCCGGTTTAAAGGAAGAGTTCAAAGGTGATCCGGATGAGGACGGGGCAAGTTTCAGCGTTGTGTTCAAAAGGGAAAATCGGGGCGATACGTTGCTCTTTAAGATAATTTCAACCGGATCGAGCGGTTCCGTGACGCAGTTTCAGGAGTGCACGTTTAGGCTTAATGTGACGGATGAAAACGATTCGGTGTGGGTAAACGAGGGTATAAGGTAGGCGAGGCGCCAGATGAGTCTTTTCAAAAAAATGGGCGGGCGGGGAACCACGGTCGGCTTGGATATCGGCAATCATACGTTGAAGATTGTCAAACTGCGCCACCAGAAGGACGGCTATTTCCTAGAGGCCACAGGCATCAAGGATCTGCCCAAGGGGACCATTGAGGGCGGCGAGATCAAGAAGAGGGACGCGCTGATAGACGCCATAACCCATCTTGTCAACCAGTGCGACCCGTCGATACGGGAGATCGTGTTCTCTTTGGGCGGGCACGGGATCATCTCCGACAAGATCACTTTCAAAATCGAGGACGACGACAACGCCGAGGAGTTGATCCTGTGGGAGGCCAGCCAGCGCAGCCCGTTTGACGTTGATGATATCACGCTTGACTACAAGATACTGCGCCGCTTTCCGGGCACCCGCGAGACCGAGGTGCTTCTCGTGGCGGCGAAGAATCAGGTTTTGCAGAGCTATCTCGATTTGATTTACGACGCGGCGCTTGTTCCCGTCATAGTGGACGTGGACGCTTTCGCCATAACCAACAGTTACGCGCTTGAGTGCGCGGGGTTGCCGGATATGGGGACGATAGCCTTGCTCAATATAGGTCACAGCACAACGAGTATTACCTTCATAAAAGACGGCATTTACCACTCTTCCCGCGACATCTCCACGTCGGGCGAGCTTTTTAACCGTATCATCCAACGCAACCTCGGGGTGTCAAGCGAAGAAGCTGCCGCGGCGGTGAGGGGCAAGGCGTCCGGGACTGTCGATATGAACCAGCTCAAGCAGAGCGTCAGTTTGGCCGCGGAAGAGCTTTCCTCAGGCATAGACGTCGCTTTTTCCTACTACAAAGGTTCCGAGAATACAGACTCCATAGACAAGATCGTGCTCTCCGGCGGCGGGGCGTACATACCCACGTTGGCGCAGTTTTTGGAGTCGCGCCATCAGACGAAGGTGCAGATATCTAATCCGCTTGCCCACGTTCAGTACAACAAAAACCTCTTCGGAAACACCAATGTGGAGAGCATAGGCGCGCTCCTAACCGTGGCCGTGGGACTGGCGCTCAGGAAGACGGGTGAATGAGATGATCGAAAAAATAGAGATAAACTTATTGCCGGTCGAGTATAGGGTGCGGAAGCGGAGTTTCAATCTGCCCCGCTCCATCGTGTATCCGGTGGTCGCCTTGGTAGTGCTTGTCGCCGGCGCCGGTTTTTACACGATATACCTTAACGAAAAACAGTCGCGGCTGACGGAAGAGATAGCGGCTATCGAGAAAGAGATTGCCGCGAACAAGCAAGTTCAGGAGGAGATAAACAAACTTCGCCAAGAGAAGCAGGTTACCGATCAGAAGATAAGGGCGCTGGAGCGCATAAGCGTAGATCGGGAAAAGTGGGTGAGGCTCTTGGAAATATTCAGCGGCAACCTGCCGACTTACGCGTGGCTTATATCCATGAGGGACGAACTCGGGCCGCCTGAGAAGGTGCAGTTGGAGGCGCGGACCTATTCGTTTCCCGAGGTGGCTCAGTACATGAGCAAACTTGAGGAGGCTGAGTACATAAAGAACGTCACCCTGACCGGCATAGAGCAGGTACAGGGGCCGGACCGGAAAGTGTATAGGTTTAACCTGACTTGCGACATAAATGCCGACGTCGGCCTGAGGCCGGCCCTTGAGGGCGACGAGCAGGTTAAAGAAACCGGCGCGGCGGCGGCGCCTACAGGAAAGCGGCGAGGTAAAAGATAATGGCAAACGAAGCGTCTAAAAAAGAAATGCCCAAAAAGGGAAAGTTCAAGTTAGACATAAAGGATCCGAACGTCAGGAATGCTTTGATCGGCGTCGGGGTCATCCTTTTGCTGAGCTATCTTTGGTTCGACTCGTTTTACAGTCCGAAAATGGAGGAGATCAAAGAGCTAACCGATAGGAAGGAAAAAGTTGAGGCCGAGTTGCTCAAGATCAACGCGCTGAAGCCGCAACTTGAGAGATTGCGCCAAGAGGCGGTTATTATGGCGGCCAAGCTCGACTCGCTCAAAAATATCTTTCCGGATCAGAAAGAGGTGCCGCGCCTGATTCGCGAGATTACCGCGGTGAATAGGCGCAGCGGCGTGATTACAACGCGCTTTACGCCGATGCCGGATGTCGAAAAGGAGTATTACATAGAAAACAAGTACAACGTGTCCATGTTGGGCGATTACCACAACTTAGGCGCGTTATTCAGTTATTTCGCGAATTTTCAGCTTATCGTCAATGTTGACAATTTGTCGATAAGCGCGAATCCGTCGTATGGTAGCGGCGGCAAAGGCCCGGGGTTGTTCGACGAAAAGCAACCCTCCGTGCTTGCCGTCTTTGAGTTGACAACGTTTTCATCGAGAAAATGATGCGTAAGGGAAAAATGTATCGATTCGCTTATGTGCTGACCGCGGTTTTCTGCGCGGTTTGCGCTGTGCGCGCGCAGGATGCGGGAGCGCCGGCCGCGGCGCCGGCTAAGGCCGCGCCGGCAGCCCCTGACGCGTCCGCCGCGCAGGATAAGCCCGTTGTTAAGAACCTCGAGATCAGGTCCGGCCCGCGCGGCATGATCCTGATCATAAACGGCTCCGGCCCAATAGCCCCTCTTGGCGGCAAGTCGTCCGACTTCGAGAAGGCTACGGCGAAATATAAGGAGTTCACCGTGAATATGGCCGGCGCCGGTTCCGCGTTCGGCGCCACCGCGACGTTCAACCCGCCGCCGGAGCTACCCGTAAAAGACATCACGCTGAAAAGCGTCGCGAGCGGCCTCTCCATAACGATAAAGATGCGTACTTTTGTAAACGGCCCCATAGACGTTAAAAACAGCAACAATCAGGTGAGGATACTGCTGACCAGAGACGCGTTGCCGGAGTATGTCTGGTCGTCCGAAAAAGGCGTCGTCTCCGCGCCTCCGCCATCGCCTCCGCCGAGCGCCAAGCCGCAGACGGCGGCGAGCGGTCCGGCTCCGGCGAGCGGCCCGGCCGCTTCGGCTAAAGTGGCGGCCGCCGCGCCGCCGCAAAAGCAGGCTCCCGGCGCGCCGAATGTGGCGTCCAAAACAGAGACGCCGGCGGCGCTTCCGCCGGTACTCGACGCCTCGCACAGCGGCGAGGTCACCAAGAAAACTCATGAGGGAGAGCTGGTGAAGTACAAGGTTTTCGGCCGCGACCCCTTCGTTCCCCTTATACGGGATACCACCACTACGGCGTTGCCGAGCGTGGAAAACCTGAAGCTCGTCGGCGTGTTGGAAGACGCGCGCGAGCGGATCGCGCTTGTGGAGGATTTCAAAAACGGAAACAGGGCTTTCGCGTTGCGTACGAACGATCCGGTCGCTCAAGGCAAGGTGTTGCGCGTGCATAGGGATAAGGTGGTTTTTTTGATAAGGGATTTTGAGGTGTCGCACTCCTACACGCTAGGATTGTCCAATACCGACAAGTAACGGAGTATTTGGAGTGGATAGGCGTCGGCGTTTGTTTTGACTTTTGAATTTGATCAGATAAAAGGGGATTGTATGGCAAAGATTCATGCTTCACGGTTGATATTGGCCGCCGTCATGGCCGTATCGGTTGGCAGTGCTTTTTCTCAGCAACCGCGTCCGGCGCAGCCGCTCCAAGTGCAGCCGCCTCAGGCGCAGCCGCTTCAGGCGCAGCAGTATCAGCAGGCGCCGCAGCAGCCGGCGGCGCCGCAGCAACCCATAGGCCGGCCTGCGCCGACGGAGCGCTACAACGTAAACGGTGATAGGATAGTCGACTACTTTGACGTCCACGCGGCGGAATTGCGCAGCGTGCTTCGCCAGTTGAGCGCCTACAGCGGCAGGGATATTATCAGCAACGAGGCGGCCAAGGCGACGGTCACGCTCTCCGTGACCAACAAGTCGTGGCGCGAGATACTCGCCATTGTCTGTATGGTAAACGGCCTCGCGTTTGTTGAGGAACCGTCGTTCATATATGTCATGACAAGGGAGCAGTCCGCGACCTACAGCTCCGGCAGGGGCGGGGAGGGCGGCGGGATGGCCATGGGTTTGGACGGCGGCCCGCTTGTCCGCGAGGTCGTGCCTATGCGCTTCACCACCGCCGCGGAGACCGGGGCGGCCATAACCCCGTTCCTCTCGCAAAGGGGTAAACTGACCGCCATACAGCATACCAACGCGATCGTTATCGTAGATACCGACGACAACCTTAAACAACTGAAAAATCTCGTCGCGCAGATAGACGTCCAAACTCCGCAAGTCTCTATCTCCTGCAAAATAATCGAGGCAAGCACCGAGGCGGTGCAAAACATGGGCATTAGATGGGGCTTCGACACGAAAAATTTTTCTGTCTCCCAATTCGCCGATCCGCGCTTAGTGCCTCCTGCTCCCGGAGAGGGGTTGGGCGGCCACACGATGACATACGGCGTGCTGGCGCCCGACAAGTTCGGCGTGGCATTGGATTACCTCTTCCGAGACACAAAGACCGAATTGGTAGCCCAGCCGCAGATCACCACGCTTAACAACAAGGAAGCCAACATATTCATGGGTCAGCAAAAATCCGTTCAGGGGTTGGACGTTAACGGCAACGCGGTTACGCAGATGGTCAGCGCCGGTACCAAGATGACGGTTACCCCCTACGTCTCCGGCGAGGGGAAGATCATGTTGACGCTCAACACAAGCAAAGAGTCCTTTGAACCCGGCGGCGCTCCTGGCGAACTTACCATAAATCAACAAAGCGCCCAAACTAACGTCTTTGTCAACAACGGCGAGACAGTGGTCATAGCCGGCCTCACGTCGAACGAAAAGAGAAACAGTAGCACGGGCATACCGTTCTTGAAGGACATTCCGATTCTGGGGCACTTATTTAAAAATTCCGATAAGAGTTCCAACAAGAGGGATCTTGTGATATTCGTCACGCCGCACGTTATTCATTCGGAAATCTAAGGAAGCCGGGGGCGGTAAAACAGCAAAAACTTTACCGCCTCAAATACCCCCTCAAAAACTTCCCCGTAACCGACGCCGGATTCTTCGCTATCTCTTCCGGCGTCCCGACGGCCACGATAGAGCCGCCTCTGTCGCCGCCGTCCGGGCCCAGGTCTACGATGTGGTCGGCGCATTTTATCACGTCCAAATTATGTTCTATGACTATAACAGAGTTGTCTTTGTCAACCAGTTCCTGTATGACGGACATCAGCATTCTGATATCCTCGAAGTGTAATCCGGTGGTCGGTTCGTCTAGAATGTACAGAGTTTTTCCCGTGGCGCGTTTTGAGAGTTCGGAGGCTAACTTCATTCGTTGCGCCTCGCCGCCGGAGAGTGTTGTGGCTGATTGGCCGAGTTTGATGTAGCCGAGGCCCACTTGCGACAGCACTTGCAGTTTTTGCCGGATTGCCGATAGGTTGTCGAAAAAGATTAACGCTTCGTCCACCGTCATCTCTAATACGTCGGCGATGGATTTTCCCTTGTAGAGCACTTCGAGCGTTTCTCGGTTGTAGCGTTTTCCGCCGCATGTTTCGCATTTGACGTAAACGTCGGGCAGGAAGTGCATCTCTATCCGAAGTTCGCCGTCGCCCTCGCAGGCTTCGCAGCGTCCGCCTTTGGTGTTGAAGCTGAAGCGCCCCGGGAGGTAGCCGCGGATTTTGCTTTCGGGCAGCATGGCGAAGAGATTTCTTATCGCGTCGAACACTTTCGTGTAGGTCGCCGGGTTGGAGCGCGGCGTGCGGCCTATGGGGGACTGGTCTATGTCGATTACCTTGTCTAAATGAGATAGGCCGTCTATTCCTTTATGCGGCAGGGGGGCTACCCTTGAGCCGTAGAGTTTTTTTTGCAGCGCGGGGTATAGCGTTTGGTTTATAAGCGAGCTTTTGCCGGAGCCGGAGACGCCTGTTACGCAGATTAACATTCCCAACGGGAAAGAGGCGTCTACGTTTTTCAGGTTGTGGCCGGAGGCGCCTTTTATCTTTACGGAGAGTCCGCTTCCGTCGCGTCTCTTTTTGGGAACGGGGATCGAGCGTTTGCCGGACAGGTATTGGCCTGTCAGGGAGTTTGCCGATTTGGCCACTTCGTCGGGCGTGCCGCAGGCAGTTAACTTGCCGCCGTGCACTCCGGCGCCGGGGCCTATGTCTATTAAGTAGTCGGCGGCCTCCATTGTCTCCATGTCGTGTTCGATGACGACTACCGTGTTGTCAAGGTCGCGCAGCGCGGTTAGAGTCGCCAGCAGGCGCGCGTTGTCCCGCGGGTGGAGGCCGATGCTCGGCTCGTCGAGTATGTAGAGCACGCCGGTCAGCCTAGATCCGATTTGCGTGGCGAGGCGTATGCGCTGCGACTCTCCGCCGGAGAGGGTGGATGCCGCTCTGTCAAGCGTTATGTACGACAGGCCCACGTCGTTTAGAAAGCCCAACCGTTGCAGTATCTCGCGGACGACCGGTTTTGAGATCTCTTTCGCGTTGCCTTTAGGGCTGTACCCTTTAAAGAATGCGAGAGCCGACTCTATGGACATGGCTGACACATCGGCGATATTCTTTTCGGCTATGAGCACCGCTAAGGGTTGTTTCTTGTAGCGTGTCCCTTTGCAGGCGGGGCATGCCCGTTGCGTCATGAAGCCCTCTATCCAGCGGCGTATGTCTTCGGAGGCGGTGTCTTTGTAGCGGCGCAGCAGGTTTGGGGCGACGCCCTCAAAGGCTCGGTTGAAGCGCGCGTGGCTTTTCCCGTCTTTGCCCTCGAAGAGCACTTCGACTTTTTCGCCGTCGTTTCCGTAGAGGAGGATATCTTTGTGCTTTTGGGAGAGCGATTTGTATGGTTTGTCCATCGGTATCTTGTATCGTTTGCAAACGGCGTGGAGCATGTGGTTGTTCCAGCCGCCGTCGATGTAGGCGCCGTTCCACGGGATTATCGCGCCTTCGAGTATTGTTTTTGTCTGGTCGGGGGCTACGAGATCGGGGTCGACTTCCATGAGAAAGCCGAGTCCGTGGCACTCTTCGCAGGCGCCCAGCGGGCTGTTGAACGAGAACATGGCGGGGGTGGGCTCGTCGCAGCTGATTCCGCAGACGGGGCAGGCGAGGCGCTCTGAGAAGAGGAGTTCCTCCTTGCCCGCGACATCGACTATAACCGTCCCCTCGGCGCTGACGGAGAGAGCGGTTTCGATTGACTCCGTGAGGCGCGACACGACGGTCGGGGAGTTGACCAAGCGGTCGACCACTACCTCTATCGTATGCTTTTTATTTTGGTCGATGCGGATATCGTCGTCAATATTGTGGATGGTTTTATCGATGCGCACTCTTACGTATCCGCTCTTTTGCAGTTTGGCGAGAAGTTCTTTGTGTACGCCCTTTCGGTTGTTGACGACCGGGGCGAGGATTTGGAATTTCGCTCCGGTGTCAAGCGACAGGATTCTGTCGGTTATCTCTTGAACGGATTGTCTGGCGATGACGCGCCCGCACTTGTGGCAGGTGGGCGTCCCCACGCGGGCGAAGAGCAGGCGCATATAGTCGTGGATCTCGGTGATCGTCCCCACGGTTGAGCGCGGGTTGTGGCCGGAGGTCTTCTGCTCTATGGATATGGCCGGCGACAATCCGTCGATTCTGTCGACGTCGGGCTTCTCCATGAGGCCCAAGAACTGCCGGGCGTACGAGGAGAGCGATTCGACGTAGCGGCGCTGGCTTTCGGAGTAGAGCGTGTCGAAAGCGAGCGACGACTTTCCGGAGCCGGAGAGTCCGGTGATCACCGTCAGGCTGTTTCGCGGGATCACGACGTCGATGTTTTTGAGGTTGTGGACGCGCGCGCCCTTTATTTCTATGTTGCGCATTGTGTTTCCGTGATAGAGTGGTAGGGAAGTTTCAGTTTGCGGTATCGCCCATATCGCTGTGATACAGGGAGTAGGCCTCGTTCACAGCGTCCATCACCTTTTCTCGGTTGAACGGTTTGAATAGGCACGGGAATTTTATTGTTTTATTGATCTTTATAATCGTGTGTTTGGGGTTGTATCCGAAGCCGGTCATGAGGGCGAAGCGGCATTGGTAGCCCTTTTCTTTAACAGCGTCCACCAGTTCATAACCGTCCATTTCCGGCATGGCGATGTCGGTGATGACCAAGAAGTACGGGGCTTTGGCCAAAGCCTCAAACGCGGCCGCCACCGTGGGCACGGCCGTTACCTCCCAGCCCATCGTTTCGAGGTAGATCCTCAGAAACTCAAGGACGTCCGCCTCGTCGTCGATAACTAAGATGCGTCTATTCTTTTCTCTTGAAGAGCTCATACGTTTTGTCGATCAGTTCTTGTTTTCCGAACGGTTTGGCGATATACGCGTCCGCGTTCATTATGTGCAGCCCAACCATGTGGTCCAGCTGTTGGCTCTTGCCGGATAGGATCGCGATGGGGACGTGGCTGAACTCGTCGCACCTGCGGATCTGTTTGAACACGGCCCAGCCGTCCAATTTCGGCATACAGATGTCCAAGAGTATGGCGTCAGGCTTATACTCTTGGACCTTGCTGAATGCCGTCTCCGGTTCAAGAACCGCCTGAACCTCAAACATGTCGGTCTCAAGCACGAGTTTGACGAGATCGGCGATGTCGCTGTCGTCCTCGATGACCAGAATCTTTTTTTTCATGGCGCCAGCCCCTCACTTTTTTGAGAACTCGGCAAAAAGCCACTTCCAGTACCTAAGCGCGACCAAGAACGCCGCTGCCGACGCGGCGAACCGTAGCGAATTGGCGAGCGACCCCATAAACTCAAAACTCAGCGGTCGCGGTATTGTTTCAAGCCCGGACGCGGTCAAAATCAGCGCCGCGGTGACAAATAGTATCAGGTAATACGGCCGTATGTGCATGGCCTCGCCCAAGCGTTTGCTGAGATAGGCGAGGACCAGCATCATGACCACCGCGGTCGCGTCAAAGAAAAACAGCGGCTGTTCGTATATCATGCTACCTCCTAGTGTTCATGGACAAGAACAGCCCGACCATGCTGAACGTCGAACTCATACTGCACCCTAACAGCGCCGTCGTCCTCACGATGCCCGTGTAGACGTCCCCTTCCGCTATAAGGAAAGTTCCGACAAAGATCGCGCCCAGTAACAAAGATAATAAAAATCCCAAGTACGGCGCGTTTCTATTGATTTTTTTCTTGTAAAACGCCGATATCAGAAACGCGACCACGTTCAGCCCCATACAGCAGACGACGTAGCCCAAAATAAGCAGTTCATCAAGCGTTGACGGAAACTCCATTCGCGCCTCACTTCTTTCCGAACGCGTTCATGAAAGCGTCTTGGGGCTTCGAATGGGTGATCCCGCTCATGATGCCCTCCTTGCCGCTGAACTTTGACGATACGTCTATTCCTTTATCGGTCACGCTGAAGCAGCGTATGTCTTTCTGGTGGTCGCTGCCGCGCATTTTCAGAAAACAGAGCGCCTTTTCTATGGCGCTGTCTATCTCCACGTACCTTAGAAGCACGTAGGTGTCCACGATGAACGGTATCTTGCTGGTGATTTGCGACAAGTTCCCCAGAAGGCTGTCGTTTTCGCGAAGCAGGATGCTTGTGACGCCCTCGCGTTTGAGCGCGTTTATGAAGCGCCGCTCAAGGTCGCGCCGCTCGTTTGGGTTTTGCGCCAGAGGTTCGAAGTGGGTCATGGAGTCCACGACGACCCGCTTCGCGCCGAGCTCCTCCAGTAGCGTGACGAAACGCCCGTCGGGTTTGTCGAACTCGCACAGCGCCGTCTCGGGGTCGGAGAAGACGATTTTGAGCTTGCCCTCCTCCTCGAGCTTCTTCAGGTCCCACCCGAAGCGCAGGGCGTCGTGGTAGTACTGTTGCGGGAACTCCTCGAAGGTGATGATGAGCCCGGGTTCGTTGTACATGGTGATGCCGTTGTATATGAACTGCATTCCGAGCGTGGTTTTGCCTGTGCCGGGGGCGCCCTCGATTAGGTTGGCCGAGCTTTCGAGCAGACCGCCGCAGATCATGCTGTCTAAAGATTTTATGCCGAAAGGCACACGGGGTTCGTTTTCGGGCTCGCTCATTTTTTGCCGTCTTCTTTCATTAATATCAATATTGATTAAGAGAACAAATGTACAATTACCGCCTTTTGAACGTGCAGCCTGTTTTCCGCCTCCGCGTAGGCGACGCAGGCCTTTGAGTCCAGCACCTCGCTTGTGATCTCCTCGCCTCGGTGCGCCGGCAGGCAGTGGGAGACTATGGCGTCGCTTTGGGCTTTGGCCATTAGCTCGGCGTTGACTTGGTAGCCGCGGAAGTCTTGTTTGCGTTTTTCGGTTTCGGCCTCTTGACCCATGCTTGCCCACACGTCGGTGTAGACCACGTCGGCGGCCTTGACGGCGGCGTTTGGGTCTGTCGTCAGGGATATATCGCCGCCGGACGTCGCGCATATCTCTTTGCACTTGCTCACTAAATCCGCGCGCGGTTCGTAGCCCTTGGGGCCGGTGTGGGTGAAGCGGTGGCCGAGTTTGGCGCATAGCACCATTATGGAGCTGCATACGTTGTTGCCGTCGCCGACGAACGTTATGTTCAGCTTTTCGCCGGGGCGTACCTCTTGCAGCGTTTGCCCGAAGGCAAGGGCTTGGCATGGGTGGGCGAGGTCGGTCAGGGCGTTTATTACCGGGATGGAGCACGATGTGGCCAGCCGCGTCAGCGTGTCGTGGGCGAAAGTACGCGCCACTATAAGGTGGACTATCCGGTCTAAGTTGCGCGCCACGTCCTCGACGCTCTCGCGCTTGCCCATCCCGACGGACTCCTGGGGCAGGTTGATCGGGTGGCCGCCTAACTCGTAGATGGCGGTCTCGAAGGATACGCGCGTGCGCAGCGACGGCTTCTCGAAGATGAGCACGCCGGTCTTGCCCTCCAGCGCCTTCAGCTCGTAGACGCCCCTGCCCTCCTTGAGCTTGGCGGCAAGGTCGAGTATCCCGCCGATCTCCTCGGCGGAGTACTCAAACAGTGTTAGTAGGTCTTTTTTTTTCATAATTAACAAAATCTATTAAATATGTATGGCGCTTGTACGTACTCTTACCTAAAATATACGGCGGGCGGCAGGCCGCCGCCCTGCGATGCCGGACGGATAAACAGAGCCGATCGACGTCCCCCTCGCTATACTAAAATAATAGAGTGGAGGGCTCGGCGCCAAAAAAACTGCCATAAAAAATATTAATTTTTTTTTGTGCGCGGGTAAAAATTGTTATGTATATTGTTTAATGACAGCATAAACATATTACAAGCCTTATCGCGGAGGGAGGGCAGTTATGGAGATCACAGAGGTAAGAATCTCGTTGCGCAACGAGGAGAAGCTCAAGGCGTTTGCAAGCATCACGCTCGACAATTGTCTTGTCGTGAGGGGCCTGCGGGTTATCAACGGCTCCAACGGGTACTTTGTTTCCATGCCGAGCAAACGCAGGCGCAACGGCATGTACCAAGACATCTTTCACCCCATCAACAACGAGACGCGGAAGCTGATCGAGGACAAGGTGCTCGACGCCTTCGAGATCGAGTCGAACCGTTCGGAAAACCTGGAAGATTACGCGGCTGATGGGCAGGAAGATACCTATTTAGACGAGTGATATTAATTTTTAGTATTGATTTTGTAAGGGCGGGCTTTAAACCCGCCCCTACGGTTTGCCGCATGAACGTTAAAAAAATTAACGCTACCCCTTGACACCGCCGCCGTCCGCATATTATTTTATAACTCTAAGCATGTCCAAAATACGATCAAAACCAACAGTTCGGAGAGTAAAAATGGCCAGAAAAAAGTTTATAGCCGGTAACTGGAAGATGAACACGACTTTGGAAGAGGCCGTAGCCCTCGCCAAAGGCGTAGCTGACGCCGTAGGCAAGCAGTCCGACGTCGACGTCGCCGTGTGCCCCCCCTACATCAGTTTGTCCGCCGTCGCGGAGGCCGTAAAGGGGTCAAACGTGAAGCTCGGCGCCCAAGACGTCCACTGGGAGGCCAAGGGCGCGTTCACCGGCAAGGTGAGCTGCGCCATGCTCAAGTCCGTCGGCGTTACCTACGTCATTATCGGACACTCCGAGCAACGCCAGTACTTCGGCGAGACCGATGAGACGGTAAACAAGAAGATCAAGGCCGCATTGGCAGCCGGTTTGCTCCCCATAGTCTGCGTGGGCGAGACTCTTGACGAGCGTAAAGGCGGCAAGATGGACGCGGTCATAGAGCGTCAGACGCGCGGCGCCTTTGTCGACATCAGCGCCGGCGACGCGGCGAAGTGCACCATCGCCTACGAGCCCGTGTGGGCCATAGGCACCGGCGAGACGGCCACGCCCCAGCAGGCGAACGAGGCGCATATATTTATAAGGAATATACTGACGCAGCTCTACGGCAAGGAGACCGCCGACGGCCTCCGTATCCAATACGGCGGCAGCATGAAGCCGGACAACGCGAAGGAACTGCTGGCCCAGAGCGACGTGGACGGCGGTTTGATAGGCGGCGCGGCGCTCAAGGCGGGCGACTTTGCGGGGATTGTTCAGCCCAAATGACGGGGCAGGTGTAAAAGTCAAAAGGGACCGCCCCGTCCGCTACGCGGACACACCTCCGAGGAGGGGAATTAAAGGCGGTGCGGTGGTTTTTGCGGGACGGATTAAACTCGGATGATCGTTATCATCCGCAAATAAATAAACAAAGAATAGGTAGGCTACATCATGTTTTTCGCGATTTTGCTGGTTTTGTTTCTGTTGGTGTGCGTGTTCATCTGTTTGCTCATCCTCATCCAGTCCGACAAGGGCGGCGGGATATCCGGCGCTATCGGCGGCTTGAGCGGGGCCAACAGCTTTTTAGGTACTCAAGACACGGCCAACGTGCTCACGAAGGGCACGTACATATTCGGCGCCGTATTTTTGGTGCTTTGCGTACTGATGACGCTCTTTGAACCGGGCGGCGGGGTCGCTAAGAGCGGGTTGCAGAAGAGGGCGGAGAAAGTGCAGACGGTCACCCCGGTGCCGGCTTCGGCGTTCGGGGCGGACGGGTTCATTGACGACGACGGCGGGGCCGGGGCGCCGGGCGCGGGCGTCGGCGCGGCCGAAGAGGGTGCGCCGGCTGAGTAGGTCGTTGGTCATAGCAAATAAACGGTTCGCGGTCGTGGTGAAATTGGTAGACACGCTACTTTGAGGGGGTAGTGGGCGTATGCCTGTGTCGGTTCGAGTCCGACCGACCGCATAAAAAGGGGGACGTTTTTCCGTCCCCCTTTT
>JAITFI010000080.1 GCA_031281485.1 Chitinispirillales bacterium
AAATCGCGCCCTTTCATAGGCGGTTCGGGGCTAAACCCCTCACCGAAACGTCAACGTCAAAAGAAAAAAGCCTTTGATTTTATCTATGCGGGGTTTAGCCCCGCATAGCCTATGAAAGGCGCATTTATGCGCCTTTCGTCTAAAAAAGATTTAAAGAAGTTGACTTTTTAGGCTTCGTCTAAAAAAGATTTAAAGAATTTGACTTTAAAAGATTTTAAAAAGATTTTACCTGCCCATTATCCGCGCTACATTTATGTATCGTATTTTTTTTACGTGAAGGCCATTTAAACAAAAACCTTTTTGAAAGGGGAAGTTATGGGTATCAGGAAATTGTCGGTTTTTGCGGTTGCCCTGAGCGCGTTCGCGATAAGCGGGGTTGTTTTTGCTCAGGAGCCGATTGAGGCGGAGGAAGTTGAGGAGGAAGTGGTTGAGGAGGAGGTGCCGCCGCCGGCGCCTATTGTCGCGCCGGTTGAGATGGCGGCGCCCGCGCCGGAGGTTGCGGCTCAAGCGCAGGCCGTGGCGCCGGCGGTCAAGCCGGAGACCAAAGTTGACCTATACGGGGCGGTGCAGTACCGTTTCCGGGATCGGTTGCACTCGATCAGCGATACCGCCGGTAAATCGGGTTCTACGAACGACTACCAGAACCTGCTCTCGTGGCGGGCGGGCCTGAAAGCCAAGGTCAACGATCAGCTCTCGTTGCAGATACAGATCGGTAACGACTGGGGGGCCGGCGAAGGGGTTAACTGGGCCAACAACAACTCGACGAAGGGGCGCTTGCTGAATTTTTCGGGCGTGTCGGTCAATAAGGTAGACAGGCCGAGCGGTGATACCGTCTCCGTTAACGAGTACTCTTTCAGCGGTTTCCAGAACCTGTACGTGCATATCGCGAGCTTCAAGTGGAATCCCGGCTACATGTTTGTCGAGGGCGGCGTGATCAGCCTGCCCAGCTATGGTACGCTCGACCTGCTGGAGCGCTCCATAAACCTCGGCAAATACGACGAGGCGGCCTTTCAGGGGTGGTCGACCGAGCTTAACGCGACTATGATAGGTATAAAGTTGGGCGTCCCGATCCTCAAAGACGACTTCAAGCTCGGCGTGGAGCTCTTCCAGACTGTTATAGACGAGCGCACCCAGAGTTTGGCTGTGCCTAAGGAGGGCGAGAATGTTAAAGCCAACCCCTCCTCCCCGATGTTCGTAATCACGCTGCCCATTGAGACCGGCGCCCTGAAGGTTACGCCCGAGATCACGGCCGTTTTGAACAGAAACTACAATAGGACGACGGAGAAAGGCGACGACGAGATCCTCTACGGCCTCGCCGGCAGCTACGCCGTAAACAAGGGCGTCTCGGTCTCGGTGCTCGGCGGCTACGGTTCGGTTAGCAACGAGAACAGCGGGGTCGGCAAGTACGGCGATCCCAAAAAGAGCGACGGCGTCGCCCAAGACAAGATCGATACGGCGCAGATATATTCAAGCGAGGGCATGATAGTGGGCGTGGGCGCCAACATAAAAGCCGGCCCCGGCGCGATCCAGTTCGACTTCAAGTACAACTCCGCCGTTGACGCCCATAGCGACGCGACGGAAGACAAGACCAAGTACGATTACATGTACACGGACATCCGCTACGCTTACAAGGCCAACGACAAGTTCACGATAACGCCGAGGTACAGGAACTACTACAGAACCTTCCCGCCGAAAAACGCCAACAAATCGCGTATGGAGAACCGCTTGGAGTTGATTTTGGAGGGGTCGTTCTAGGGGTAATCGCTATTCCGTAACAGCAGGGTTAAAGCATGCTCGGTTTGGGCCGGGGGCGGACAGGGTGTCCGCCCCCTTTTTTTTATGGTCAAAAAAAAATTCACTACCTATTGACTTTGTATGTGAAATATATTATTTTTAGGTTTTATATATAGCAATACCGTCCCAAATACTCCGAATTGACGTTAGGCGGTTGGTTTATCCGGAAGGGGTCGGTGGTGTGCCGGGGCCGTAAGGCGCCGTTAAGCGGCAAAATAGGGACAATTAACGTAGTTTTTTGCATTATAAACCTGTTTTTGAAAGGGGAAGTTATGAGCATCAAAAAGTTGGCGGTTGCAGTTGCGGTCGGTGTTTTCATGGTCAGCGGGGCTGTTTTTGCGCAAATTGTCGATGAAGCTGAGGATGGGACGGAAGAGGTAGCGCCTCCGCCGCCGCCTCCGCCGCCTCCGCCGCCCCCGCCGCCGCCTGTGTACGAGGCACCGGCTCCGGCGCCGATATACCCTAGGGCTGAGGAGAAGGCGGATTCTAAGGTTGCGTTTTACGGGAGTGCGTCTTATAGGCTCAGGGGACAGTTGTGGAGCGCGTCCGGAAGAGGTCCGGTGAGGGTCGGAAGTAGTACTCAAACCGGGGATGTGAGCAATGCATCGGCTGACTACGTGAATCTTTTGGGTTGGGCCTTCGGGTCGAAAATCAAGGTTGACGACGAACTCTCGTTGCAGTTCCAAATCGGTAACGATTTGAACTCCGGTGAGAGAGTGTCTTGGGCGGCTAACAATTCGCCGGGTGCGCGCAATACCAGCGCTCAGAACCTTTATGTTCACTTGGCGTACGCGAAATGGAATCCCGGTCCCATCTATTTGACCGCCGGTGTGATCCCTGTGGTCAGCAACGGAACGCTTGATCTCTTGGAGCGCTCTTTGAGCACCGGGAAATACGACGAATCGATATTCCAAACTTGGTCGACGCAGTTCATCAACAGTTTAATCGCGTTAAGGCTCGGCGTGCCCTTTGTCGATGACGAGGATCTGAAAATCGGTATTGAGTTGACGACGTCCGTTATTGATCCGAGAGGTGATGGTTGGAATCGTATAACCGGTAGCGGTTCAATAGCGGAAGAGGTTCCCGGAAATCCCCTGAGCGAGGTGTTTATCTTTGACGTGCCCATGAAGTTTGGTGACTTCAAGGTTACCCCTGAGCTTACTTACGTTTTGAACCGCAACTACAATACCTATTTGGACGCCAGCGACGGTGAATTCATCGGCGGATTGTCCGCGGGTTACGATATTGGTGATTTTATGAAATTGACCGCACACACCGCTTACGGTTCGGTCAGTAACAGAAATACATTGGCCGGTGTCATAGGCGGCGCAAGTTCCAATGGCTACGGTACTACGGTAAGATCTACAAGCGGCCCCCTTGAACCCGGATACTTTTACGAAAGCAACGGCTTTATCTTCGGTGTCGGCGGCACAATGAATGCCGGTCCCGGCGCGTTGGCGCTTGATATAAAACTCGGCTCATCGTCCGACGGAGCGACGGAGAAATATGTTCCCGTCACCGGCGGCGTGGTAACTTCCGGGCTTAGTCCTGCCGAGAAGGAAGCTCTTAAGAGAAACAACAGAACCGACTTCCTCCTTGACTTGAGCTACAATTGGAACATCCATCCCAAGTTCAGCATCAAGCCGCGTTATCGCTTGTTCTACTCATCGTGGGATACGTCGTGGGATAAGACAAAGGACAATACTTACGTTTCCTCGAAGATCGAGAACCGCCCCGAGCTTATCCTGACCGGTTCTTTCTAATTGAGTAGATTTATGTAGGTTTATGTATGTAGATTTATCAGCAAGCCGGGCGGACGTCAAGTCCGCCCTTTTTTATTATATAAGCGGGCATAATTTTTCTGTAAAAACAGCTTGCATTTTTCACGATATTGTATTATATTAATTATATGATTGTCTCACAAATTATGAAAAAAAATTGCTTTCTCCGTGATTTTGTATGATATTAGTTGTATGATTTACCCTATAAACAGTATAAGGAAAAGATATATTATTATGTATATTTCGCGAATGGTAGATGTTCCAGCCGATCGTAAGCTGACAATTGATGTCCCGCCGGATGTCCCGGTCGGCCCTATTGTTCTCGTGTTTGAGCCTGCGGAAGGGAGTATATATAGGCCGCCTAGTGGAACGCCCAAATTAGGTTGCCTTAAGGGTCAGATTTGGATGGCCGACGATTTTGACGCACCCCTTGAAGATCTTAAGGAATATATGTAAGTGGGCAATTATCTATTAGATACTCACACGGCCATTTGGTTTTTTAACAGCGAGCGAGCGTTGTCACAAACGGCTAGACAGATTATTCTTGACCCATCCAATCGCAGATGTATCAGTATAGCGTCCGTTTTTGAGTTTGCCATTAAGACACACATTGGGAAAATGAAAATTCCATGCGATTCTGCAACGTTTGTACGTCTTGCGCAAGACAACGATATTTCCATCATACCGATAGAACCTAGATACCTTACCGTTCTTGAGGAATTGCCGCTAATCCACCGCGACCCTTTTGACCATATATTGATCGCAACCGCTATAGTCGAAAAAATGACGATCATTACCGCCGATGAAGATATCGTGCGTTACGACGTTCCTCATGTGTGGTAATTTTGACAATACCCTCGCGCATAATCTATTTTACGTTAATATGGAGACCCCGACCCAATTCATATCGCGGATAATATCCAACGACCGTATAAGCGAAGGCTTCTTTGAGCTGTCGCTCTCTTGGGACCCGCGCGCCCCCGTCCCGATGCCCGGTCAGTTCATGACCGTCCGCGTAGGCTCCCTCGCCGTTCCGTTGCTGCGGAGGCCGTTTGCTTTTGCGGGGTTTGACGCGGATTCTTCTTCCGCCGCGATAATATACCAAAAGCGCGGCGCGGGGACGGAGCTTTTGGCGGCGGCGCGGCCGGGGGATGAACTCGACGTTATCGGGCCGCTCGGGACGCCGTTTGTTATTGATACCGATCAATCAAAGCACGTAATTATAGCCGGCGGCATAGGTTTGGGGCCTATGCTCTTTTTATCATCCGCGCTAAAGTCCCGTAATATTCCGGCGCGATTCATCTTCGGATGCCGCAACAAAAGCCTTGTCCCCGATACGAAAATGTTCACTGACGCCGACCCGCAAATCTGTACCGACGACGGCAGCGCGGGTTTTCGCGGCACGGTGGCTGATTACATCAATACGAATGTTTCGTTGGATAACAGTACGACGATATACGCCTGCGGCCCGTCGCCGATGTTGACGTCCGTCAATAAAATAGCCCAAAGTTCCGGCGCCCGCTGTCAGGTCTCCTTAGAGGCTGTGATGGCCTGCGGGGTGGGCGCTTGCATGGGGTGCGCGGTGCCGGTCGTGGGCGGCGGATATGCGCGGGTGTGCAAGGAGGGGCCGGTCTTTGACGGCGGGGAGGTTCTATGGGAGCGAATGTAGATTTATCCGTACGGATAGGTAACGGCACTTTGGCCAACCCCGTAGGCGTCGCCTCCGGCACTTTCGGTTACGGCGGCGAGTACGAGGGGTTGGTTGACTTTTCCGACATAGGCGCTATATACACCAAAGCGGTGACGCTTGAGCCGCGCGGCGGCAACGCCCCTCCGCGCTTGGTCGAAACGCCGTCCGGGATTCTGAACTCTATCGGTCTGGCCAACGTGGGGGTCGAAAAGTTTATCAGCGATAAATTGCCGTATCTGCGGACGCTGCCCTGCGCGGTCGTGGTGAATGTCGCGGGGGCCTCGGAGGATGAGTATCGGAGGGTCGTCGAGAGGCTTGAAAGCGGTTGTCTTGATAGTGTCGATACCAACGGTTCCGGCATCTTCGGCTACGAGGTAAACGTCTCCTGCCCCAACGTCCACCACGGCGGCCTCGCCTTCGGCACCGACCCGGCGCAGGTGGAGCGGCTTACGTCGTCGCTGCGCGAGTTGACAAAGAGGCCGCTTATTATAAAGCTTACCCCGAACGTGACGGATATCGCCGTAGTAGCGAAAGCGGCCGAAGCTGGTGGTGCGGACGCGGTATCTCTCATCAATACGCTTGTCGGCATGGTGATAGACGTTAAAACAAGAAAACCGGTTCTCGGGGCGAAGACCGGCGGTCTGTCGGGCCCGGCGGTGCGGCCTGTCGGCGTCGCGCTTACCTGCAAGGCGCGGCGGGCGGTGTCCATTCCCATAATCGGCATGGGCGGGATAAGCTGTGCCGACGACGCGCTCCAGTACATACTGGCCGGGGCGTCGGCTGTGCAGATAGGGACTGCCAACTTTGTCAACCCAAAGACAGCCGGTCTTGTGTCGTCGGGGATACGGGAGTACTGTATCGGCAACGGGATATCGTCGCTCAAAGAGATTTGCGGCGTGGCCGTCGATTAAATCAAACAAACCTCTTCTTCCGAAAGCAGCCGAAACCCGTTTTCGCTAAAAACTTTCTCCGCCGCCTCCGTCCCCTCGAACCGCATAAAGAAGATCGCCTTCCCCGACACCTGCTCTACGAACGAGTACAGGTACTCGATGTTGAGCTCCGCCGAGCCGCAGAGCTTCATTATGTCGTGCAGGATGCCCTCGCGGTCGTCTACTTCCACGGCCAGCACCGGGTTTTTCTTTACCACGAAACCGGCGCTTTTCAGGACGGTCAGGGCCTTGTCGGGGCGGTTGACGATCATACGCAGCACGCCGTAGTTCTGCGACTCGGCTATCGTCAGGGCGCGGATGTTGATGTCGTTCTCTTTCAGTATCGCGGAGACGCCGGATATGCGGCCGGCCTTGTTTTCTAAGAATACTGAGAGCTGTTGTACTTGGTTCATGGGTTTATTTTCCTTTCAAATCAAAATACTGTCTGAACTAGGATTTATAGGATTTTAAGGATTTTAGGATTTAAAGTCAAAACCTAAAATTCTAAACAATATCAATGTTTTTAATCCTATAATCTTCTTTTTAATCCTACTAACTTGTTTATCTCGGCGAAGCCAATCCTAGTTCAGACAATTGTTTCATATATTCCTCTTATCGACAATCCTCTTAGCCTTACCCTCGCTCCTTGCTATGCTTTTGGGTTCGACCAATTTTACTCTGCTGTGGACTAATAGGGATTCTTTTAATTGATGCTCTATCTCTTTCTCTTTTTGTTCGATGTACTTCAGTTCGTCCGAGAATAGGTTTTCCGTCATCTCCACTTGTACTTCAAGGCAGTCCATATTATCTCTTCTGTCAACTATTAATTGATAGTGCGGCTCCACGCCCTCCGCTTTTACCAATACTTGTTCCACTTGGGACGGGAAGACGTTTACGCCCCTTATTATCAGCATGTCGTCTGTCCGTCCCAAGAGCCTGTGCATTTTCACGTGGGTTCTGCCGCAGGGGCATGGGTCTCTTGTTATGTAGGTTATGTCCCTTGTTCTGTATCGTATTAGGGGTGTGCCCTCTTTGGTCAGGGTGGTGAAGACCAATTCTCCTTTTTCGCCTTCGGGCAGTACGGCTCCGGTGTCGGGATTGATTATCTCCGGATAGTAGTAGTCTTCGAATACGTGCAGCAGGTTTTGGCACTCGCACTCCGCGGCGACGCCGGGGCCTATGATTTCGGTCAGGCCGAAGATGTCGTAGGCTTTGATTTTCAGTTTTTCCTCTATTTCGGCCCGCATATTGTCGCTCCACGGCTCCGCTCCGAAGAAGCCGCGCTTCAGGGGCAGTTTCTCGAAGTCTATGCCCTCTTCGCGTCCGGCTTCTGCTATGTAGAGGCTGTATGAGGGGGTGCAGGTGAGCGCCGTTGAGCCGAAGTCGCGCAGGAAGTCTAACTGGCGTTTGGTGTTGCCGCCCGATATGGGGATGCATGTGGCGCCTATGCGCTGCGCGCCGTAGTGGGCGCCCAGTCCGCCGGTGAAGAGGCCGTAGCCGTAGGCGTTCTGGAGGATGTCGTCCTTGCCTGCTCCGCCCATCGAGAGCGTCCGGGCCATTGACTCGCCCCATAGGTCTATGTCGGCGCGCGTGTACGCGTCGACGACCGGTTTCCCCGTGGTGCCGGAGGAGGTGTGGATCTCGATGATGTCGCTCAGCGGGCAGGCTAATAGGCCGTACGGGTAGACGTCGCGCATCTCGTCCTTGGTGGTGAAGGGGAGGGCGGCGATATCCGCTATGGAGCGGATGTCGGACGGTTTGACGCCGTGCGCGTCGAATTTGGCTTTGTAGAACGGGACGCGGTCGTAGACCTTTTCGGCTATGGCGCGTAGGCGCTGTCCTTGTAAATCCGCCAGTTCGCTGCGAGGCATCGTTTCGTATTTCTTATCCCAGATCATAGTGATTGCTGTTATCCTTTTCTATAATTTTAGTAAAGTATTGATGATCGTACGCTCTCTTCGGCTTCTTCCCCCGTCAGCGCGTATATTAGCTCCAAGGCGAAGGGGATTGCCGTTCCCGCCGCGCGGCTTGTGATTATGTTTCCGGTGATCGCCACGGCGTCTTCAAGCACTATCGCGTCGCCCATTTTGTCCTCGCAGCCCGGGTAGCAGACCGCTTCCTTGCCGCTCAGTATCCCCGCCTTGGCGAACACGGTGGGCGCGGCGCAGATGGCGGCGCAGACGAGGCCTTTTTCGTGGGCTTGCCGGACGAGCTCAAGCACCTCCACCGACGCGGCCAGCCGCTTGGTCCCCGGCCCGCCACCCGGCAGCACCAGCGCGTCGAAAGGCTCGTTGAACCCGCGGAACATCTGATCGGCCCTGACCCACATATCGTGCGCCCCGCGCACCTCCACCCCGTCAAGCCCCAATATCGTCACCCTAACCTCGGCCCGGCGCAAAAGGTCAATGACGGTAACCGCCTCAACCTCCTCAAACCCGTCGGCCAAAACAATAATGGCGTGTGGCATAAAGCCCCCATTCTTTTTGGGTTGTACAGTAATAAAATTAAGTATATGGTATGATAAAAGTCAAAATCTTTAAATCTTTAAAGATTTTAATCTTTTAAAGACCACTCCTTGACCCGTTTCAAAAGTTCTGAGTACTCCAGCTCTTTATATTCAAATCCGTGCTCCTCGTCAGGGTAAACTTTGCTGACGACCGGTACCCCCTCTTTACTCAAATACTCAATAAAACCATTTACCGCCTCTATTGGATATAGCCGATCTTTCCCGCCCTGAATATTGTATATCGGTCGCTTTCTCAAATTGTCAATCGACAGTCGCACTCCCAGATTCGGCAGCATTCCGCCGAATCCCGATATCGCGAAGTATCCCGCGAATGGCCCGTTGCCGCCCAATGCCGACGCGACCGCGTAGCACCCAGTGGCCCCGTCGCTCACCCCCGCCAAAAAGATTTTATCGGTATCTATATCATACATAATACTCGCATAGCGTACGGCATGTAGGATCCGCTCCATCCCCCTATGCGTCCACCACGGGGCGAAGCGGTTCCCCGACGGGCTGGCGATGATCAAGTCTATACTGTCCCGAAGCCCGCCGAGCATCTCCCAAGCGTGTTCGCCTTTGGTGGATATTTCAGTGCCGATCCCGCCGTGCAGGTATACGATCAGCGGGTAGGCGCGGTTGCGGTCGAAATTATGCGGCAGGCCGATGCCGAGTGCGTAGGGCGTCCCGTCTGAGTCGTTTACCGCTACGAAATGATCTTTATCGGGGGACGCCGTCCGCGCCGAGTCGGCCAACGTTTTCAGCCTGCCTGTCTGCTTAGGATCGCACTCCTTGCCGGCGATCTTGTACAGATCGCCCTTGGCGCGGTGGTAGAAGAACGAGTCCGCGCTGACGTAGCCGCCTTTGCCGGACGTTGATTTTGAGCCGGATTCGCACGAAGTCAGCAACAACGCGGCAAGCGGTATCAGTATAGACAGCGGCGTTATCAACGCTATCAGTATTGATGCTAATTTTCGGGTACGTAATTGCATTGATAAAGAGTATAGTTCCATTATAGATTCACCGAGACCAAGAGAGATACGTCCATATAATTTCGATCAATCGTCGCGCACAGCATACTGTCTTGGCAGTCGATCACGCCGTCGTTGTTTGTGTTGGAGATGGTAAAATAAAACTTCAGAACTATCAGCGGAACCGCATCCGGTTTCCACTTCCTTGACCTAACATTAACGCGCTGTTCACATTTACGGGAACGCGCCGGAATACAGTTTGCTGGTACCCCGCAACACCCTCCGTGAAGTAACGCTACTTTCGTATTGGGACACCCTAATTCATCCAACAATTCACAATATAATAGCTTAGCGTTATCGACTCGCTTAACAGTTTTCTCTAACGCCGTTTTCACAGAACTCGCAGTATAATATTTCATGCCGGACACGCCATTTCTTCGTATTTTACGATCATAGAACGATACATTCCCGCATCCAAGCGTCCTGCATCAAGCGATTTCGTGTCGGAATCGCTCTTTTGACAAGACTGATTTTCTATTGGCGAATTATTGTAAGAACTTGTATAAACCCTTTTCTTTGCGAGTTCAAACTGTATCGCGTGGTATTTATCCCACAAAAGGTCCGAACGCGGATTAGACTTGGACAATTCGTAAAGAGCGTCCCATGCCTCCGCCTCGTCTTCCGCGTGGGCGAAGAGGTCTTGCAAATAACAATAGACGTCGCTAACCATATTTTCTCTGGCGTCCTTTATTGTGTCTCCGTAACCATCCATCTGCAAGTGAATGCATGTGGCAACGTAGCACCCATCCTCTCGTCCGATCACCACAAAAGAGAGCGGCGGAACATCGTGGTTAAAACCCAATTCCGGCATTCTAGGGACTTTTATACGGCCTATCCCGACAACTTTTCCGCGAGGTGTCTGCAAGTCCAACATTTTAAACCCCTTGTCCTTAATATAGCTTATAGCGTTAGCTCCATTTGCGAGCGATTAAAGGCGTCTGATAACCTATTAAAATAATTTACCGGCTAGTTGGTTCGTCAATATCTTTGTTAATTTTTTTAAATCAACCACCACAAATGTCGTTCATCAGCAGTAGACCCTAAAATCAATCCACGGGAAGATATTATTATGCGACTCCAAAAGAGCCACGAACGCCTCGTCAATACTGCGTCCTTTCACTTGGTCGTGCAGCTTCAAAAAACTCGCAATGTGCTCTTTTACCCTGCGTGTCGCGTACTCTACCGTCGTTCCCGTTTTCATGATGAACGCCCAGTCGCTTGATTGCGCTAGTAGCAGTTCTCTCGCCATTTGGTTCAGCGCCCTCTGTTCGAGCCCGAATCCTACGAGGCGGAACTCTCTGGCGCAGTCTACCATTTTGTCTTCCATTCTGTGCAGGTGCGGGTATATCCACTCGTTTGTCTCGTTGAGCCAGACTTGCGAGTACCCGCCGTCGCCCCAGCTTGAGAACGCGGGGGCGCAGGTGTGGCTTTCGGGGTGCAGTTCCAAGTATTCCGACGGCGTCGTCATCGCGATGGCGTCTTGTTCGTCGGCGCACTTGCGGATCAGGAAGTTCAGCCATTCTGGGCCTTCGAACCACCAGTGGCCGAAGAGTTCCGCGTCGTATGGGGCCGCCGCTATGGGGGGGCGGTTCATGCCGTCGGCGAGTTTGCCGAGTTGTTCGGCGCGTTTGTTTATGAAGTCGGAGGCGTGGACGGAGGCGCGGCGTAGCGCGTTTTCCCTCTCGTAAAGCTGCTTGTCCGGGGTGCGCTTGTCCGTCACGCGGTGGTACTTTATGCCGGTGTGGATGCGTATGCCCGCCGGGTCTACGTAGGGGGCGATGTAGCGCATGTCGAGGTCGTGGCCTATATCCTTGTGGAAGTCGCGGTAGTGCGGGTCGCCGGGATATCCCTCGTCGGCGCTCCACACAGAGCGCGAGCACTCCGCGTCGCGGGCGAAGGCCGCCACCGGGGCCTCTTTGCACCTGACCGGCGCGTGCACCCCGCTGGGCGGGCGCGGGTCGGCGTCCAAAAGCCCGTGCGTTTCCGTAAATAGGTAGCGCAGGCCGCAATTGTGCAGAATGGTCTCCAAGCCGCGGTAGTATCCGCACTCGGGCAGCCATATTCCGCGCGGGCGGCGTCCGAAGAAGCCGTGGTACGATCTGACGGCCACGTCCACCTGCGCCCGCACCGCGTTGGCGTTCGATTGCATGTTCGGCAGATAGCCGTGCGTGGCCGCGCATGTCATTATCTCCAAAACGCCGGCGTCTTGCAGCTTCCTGAACCCGGCGATCAGGTCGCGCCCGTACTTATCCTCGAAAATGTATTGACAGAGGAGAAAACGCTCCAAGTACATCCGCGCCGTGCGGTTCATCGTCGCGTTGTGCCGCGTGCGTCTTACCTCTTTGTCGGCAAGCTCGATGAGGCGCCCTATGTGGGCGGCGTACCGGTTGCGCAGAAGGTCGTCGCTGAGCATTGCGCACAGCGTGGGTGTGAGGACCAAAGTCATCCTGAAGCGGATGTCGTCGGAGAGCAGGTTGTCGAAGTAGGCGAGCAGCGGGATATAGGTCTCCGTCATGGCCTCGTAGAGCCAGTTCTCCTCCATCATGTAGTTTGTCTCCGGGTGGCGGACAAATGGGAGGTGGGCGTGCAGGACGATGGAGAGGTAGCCGCGCGGGGTCATGGGCGGGACTCCTCGCTTGCGCCGCAGAGAAGGCCGGAGCTTAGGGCGCGGGCCGACGGGGTCTCTCCGCTTTGTCTGTAATCGGCTATATACCGATTGCACCTGTCGATCAGGGCGGATAGCATCTCCGAGAAGGCCGCGTCGTCGTCCTCGCGGCGGTACCGGGCGTAGTCGCCGCAGTTATTCCAAATGAGCCGGTAAATATCATTCGTGTGATTGTTTTGATATCCGTCTTCGCGGCTATAGTGATAGCCGCCGTTCCAATCGTGTTGACAGTCGACGTGGTTAATATAGAGGTGTTGATATATATCGTCGAAGCTGTAATGGTTACCGTTATCCCAATTTATTTGATGATAGCCGTGATCGCCCTCTTGATGATTATCGAGGCTATGGCGCTGTTGCTGATGGCCGGCGCCGGCAAAGCCGTAGTTATTGCCGCCGTCCCAATTTATTTGATGATAGCCGTGATAGTTCTCTTGATAATTATCAACGCTATTATTATGATGTTGTTGATTGTTATGGTCAAAGTTATAGTTGTTGCCGTTATCCCAATTCATCGGACGGTTGAACTTGTTATAATCGTATTGGCTATGATCTTGTTGACAGTCGCTGTCCGCGTGTCGACAATTCTCCGCTTGGCGCTGTTTTTGTTTTTCGTTCAGCTGCTGCCCTATCCTGACCACCTCGTCGTTCCCCACGTGCGCCGTTCCCTTGTCCGCGAAGAGGCTTTGATCCTCTTGGCCCGCGGCGGGCATTTCCCAGTAGACGAATGTGCTTTGCGGGTCTTTCGGTATCGCCCTCACGAATGAGTCGTTGTAGCTCTCAGGTATGTCGGCGCAGAGTGTATAAGCCGGTTCGGCGGGCGCCGTCGGCGGCGGCTCGTCGGAGCGCGAATGCGCGCGCAACGAGTCCCTAAGGACTCTGTTCAACGCGCGGTTATTTCTTCGAGAGATAGACATCGCCGGTTCCGTTGAAGTATGTCGAATGGCGACGGTCAATACTCTTTTGACGCGTCTTTTTGGAACCAGTTGCGGCTGCCGTTTAGGCCCAATTGCAGCTTTACGACGCTCTCTTCGTATTTGCTGTACTTTGGGTCCGACCTTTTGCCGAAACTTACGACGATGTCGACCATCCCGCCGTCGCTGGGGATCGGCAGTCCGGCGCCTACGGAGAACGCGTACTCGTGCGCTCTGTCGCGGCCTTTACTGTTTGGCAACGTGGCGTACCTCGCGCCTACGCCGTAGTGGATTTTTTCCCAGTATTTTGAGCTGAGAATGTTTGCCGCCGGTATGTAGCGCGTACCGACGGATATGCCGAGTTCATTTTCGGGTTTGATAGCGGTATCCGGCCCGTTTTCGTAAGACCTTTCATAAAAATTCCACATGACGGTGTTGGCGTCGGCCACGAAGAGCCAGTTGTCGGAGTGCTTGTACGCCGCGCCGATGCTCATTGACGGCGGCAGCGTTACCGAGAATTTGTTATTGTAGGGCCCGAGGGTCGCCGTGTCGTCGGAGCGGCGGTACCCGCCCGCTTCCGAGCCGTTTTTGCGCCCCGGCAGCGTATACTCGCCGGCGAAGCCGAGCGTCACCTTCTCGTGCACGGGTATCTGCATGCCGAAGCGGAAAGCGTTGCTCGAAAAGCCGGCTATAACGCTGTCCGTGACGGTTGTCGCGTATGATTCCCAGCCGTCGTCTAAACGGTAGGAGAGCACGGATTCACGGAGGTGCCGTGAATCAAGGTTAAAGAACAGGCGTTCGTAGATTAGACCTAAGCCGACGCCGTTGCCGAAACGGTACGCCCAGCCGGCCTGCCACGAGGAGAGCCCGCCCTTGCGGCGTATCTCGATGTTGGGGGTGTGGATCGTCATAGCCGTTGGTTCGAGCGTATAGATCCTTGTGGTATAGAAGTTCAGGTTCGCGTCGTAACGCTTTTGCATGGCGAAAATCAAGTTTCCGGCCCATCCCGCGGGGAGGATTATGGAGAGGAGCTTTGGCATATACCCGGAAACCTCCGAAAACGCCCCGTTGTCGGAGACGCTTACGAGGTCGTAGGAGATGAGGGCCGAGAATATCGACCGATTGCCGACTGCCGCGTTGGCCGGATTGAGGCTTGCGCCCATGTACTCCTCGACAGCCGCCATGCCGCCGCCCCCAAGACCCGCGGACACGCCGGCGACGGCAAGGTCGGGCACCCCCAAAGGATAGTTGAGGCCGAGCGGCGATTGGGCGCCGACGCGCAGCGCCGCAAAAAAGATTAGTGTCGCAACGAGAGTCTTTTTCATTTGCTTATGTCGTTTCCTCTGTGAAGGCCGTGAGGCGTGAAAACGGTTTCGACGGTGACGCTGGGTATATTGGGCGGGTACGTTATGGTTGGTTTACACCACCAAATCGTGCTATAGTCCGTCGTCGGGCGCAGATAAACGTATATGTACGCGGTATCTCCGGGACGGTATTTGCGAATGACGTCCCTAAAGATAGTCTTGAACGAGATCGTGTTGTAAGGTTTTGTGAGATTGCTCGGCCCTACCCCTTCCTTCGCAAACCGGTAGCGCAGCAGATGCGCGGCCGAATCCGACATCGTATCGATATCGTTCGTCAAAAGCGTGTCTAATATCAACGCCTTGAAGTTGCCGACATTCCTTGCCGACCGTTTGGCTCTCAACGCCACCGAGTCTTCGTGGTACCGGATGGCGATCACGGCGTTCAAAAGCTCGCTGTTGCTCCCGGAGAGCCCAAGCCGCGAAAGCGAGTCTAATATCTTGCCCGCGTTCACCTTGAACACCGCTGTGCGTTGCGTGAGTTGCGACGAATATGGTTCACGCGCCCGCATTGCCGCCGCCGCCGCGTCTTCAAAGGGCGAGTAGCGGGCGGTCCCGCGTATCGTGTCCGACTCCACCCATGAGCTGTCGCTGCAGCAATCCATTCTCAAACGTTCGACGACTATGTACGGGTTGTTCATCTTAACCAATGGACTCGCGTAATCCATTATGCTGAACGCAAAGGTCTTATAGACGTTGGTGTCACGCGAGGCCCTTGTAATGAAAATGTTGTACGCCAGATCGTCGGGGATCTGCAGGGAGCAGACAGGCTCGCCGCTGAACGTGAAGCTGCCGAGCAGATTATCCGCGTCGCCGTCGGCCCGGTTCACCGGGGCGAACCCGCGGAGCGGGGTGCTTTGGTAGAGCGGGATCGGGTCGCCGGACGGTACGCTGTTGCTATCTGCCGCCCGAAGGAAGATATAGGCCCCGATAAGCGAATCTTCCGCGGCGTAGGAGGTGTCCCCGGCTATAGTGTACTGCATGTGGGCGGCAAGCGTGTCGTTATCGTCGCTTAGGCCTATAAGTATATAGTCTTTGATGAACGTGCCGAAGAGCGGGTTGGGCGCCGGCGGCAGGCTGAACGCGGTGCCAACCGCCGTATCGATCAGGGTGATCGCCGCGAACCCGCGGTCAAGGTCGGTCAGTTCGGGGTTATAGTCCGTAACCGCGGTGCTGCCCGCGCCGGTGATGACGTCGGTGCGGGAGCAGAACAGCAGGAGCAGCAAGGCGCTTGCGCTTATTAGAGCGGCGGATAATGGGTACAGACGGTTAAAACGCATGTTCGGCTTACGGTCCTTTCGTGATTCCGGGGATGTTTACCCATATCTATTATATATTAGTTACGTCAAAAAAGTCAAATTATTAAACCCTTTACCTATAAAATAGCAAAAAACGTCACTCAAGTCAAATTTTATAGTTCGGTTACCCATTTATTATATTTATAAGGTTTTGGAAAGCATTCTTGAGAGATAGGGGCGGCGGGTAAAATGGGGACCGGAAACGCTTTTTTGGGGCGTTCTATACTTGTTGTGGATGACGACCCGGCTATCCGCGAGTTTTTGGCGGGGGCGCTGAGCGAGCGCTACAAGGTCGCCTCCGCCGCGAGCGCCGAGGAGGCCGTTGAGCTTATCGGGAAGAGCGAGTTCGACTTGGTGATCACCGACCTCGTGCTTCCCGGCGCGTCCGGGCTTACGGTTCTGGCCTGCGCCAAGAGCCGCGACGAGTTCGTCGAGGTGCTCATGATCTCCGGAAACGCCACCGTGGACTCCGCCGCCGCCGCCGTCAACAGCGGCGTGGGGGCGTACCTGATCAAGCCCTTCGCCCTCCCGGAACTGCGCAACTGCGTTGAAAAGATGATGGCCATGAGGGCGTTCCACCTCAAAAGCCTGATGCTCATGAAGGACTCCGACCTCGTGGACCCGGCGGCTAAAGGGCACGTGGACGACCTCGCCTCGCTCTACCACTTTACCCGCAAACTTATGCTCACCCTCGAAATATCTGAGGTTATGCGGATAACGCTCGAGGAGGCTAACTGCAAGGCCGACGCCAAGTTCTGCACCATAGAGGTCTGCATGCCGGATTACAAGGAGATCTACTCCATGCCGCAGGCCGGCGAGATCGACAAGGCGGCGCAGAGCGCCGTATTCGCCGAAAACTGGGAGGACGCCTTCGTCGGCATAGACAAAGAGCGCTTCCAGAGCGGCGCCGTCCCGCACTACGCGTACAAGGGCCGCAGCGGCGAGTTTAACGCCGCCGTCGCCTACAAGTGCATCAACTTCCCGCTCGTGGTGACAGGCAAAACCATCGGCAGCCTGACCGTCTGGATCGCCGCCAACGCCGACATCGACGAGAGGCAGCGCAGGTACCTGCACATCCTGACCTCCTTCACGTCGCCAGTCATAGAGCACGTCTACCTAGACCTGCAGGTGCGCTTCCAAGCCAAAACCGACAATCTGACGGGCATCGCGAACCACCGGTACTTCTACGAAACCTTGGAACGCGAGATCGCCAGGGCCAACCGCAAAAAAAGCTCCTTCGCCCTGCTCTTGGCCGATATAGACGACTTCAAGGCGATAAACGACACCTACGGCCACCAAATGGGCGACGCGGTGATAATCGACTTGGCGAAACGCGTGTCCGCAAACATCCGCACCGGCGACGTTGTGGCCCGCTACGGCGGCGAAGAGTTCGGCGTCATACTCCCCGAATCGGACGAGACCGGGGCGCTGGCCATGTCAAAACGCATCTGCGAGTCTTTGTCCAAGGCCCCATACGCCGGCGCGAAACACAAAATCCCGTACACGGCCAGCTTCGGTTTGGCCTACTACGATGGACATAATCCGGTAAAAAAAGATGAATTAATACTCTCGGCGGATCAGGCGCTGTACAAATCGAAAGTCGAGGGGAAAAATAGAGTTACTGTGGCGGAAAGGTGTTAGGGTTAAAAAGATTTAAAACATTATGAAAACTATTGAAAAAAACAATGTACCTCGCCTGACTATTGTTGTCGGCGACGATCCTTTCGCTATAGATCTGTCCAAGAGCAAGTATTTGGAACAGATTAAGGCCGCGCACGGTCAGTATACGCTTGAGAACTTCGACTCCACAAGCGAGCGTATGGGCGACTTCACCGCTCGCGCCATGACTGCCTCGCTCTTTCAGGAAATCCGCGTCTACTGCGTCCTCCACGCCCAGTCGCTCTCCGACAAGGAGCTTACGGCGCTTGACGCGGCGCTTAGTTACGAGATACCGGACGTTTTCATCTTCATCTCCGCCGAGATTGAAAAGAAGAGTTCCGCCGAAAAGAAGGTCCGAGAGGGTCTGCGTCTCAAAGAGCGCGCCAAAGACGCCGCCGTGTCCGTGCAGGACGCGGCGAGGCCCTACGATAACAAGGTCGCCGACTGGATCGTGGCGCAGGTCTCCCAATTCTACGACAGGCAGATAGGGAAGCCCGAGGCGCAGCTTTTAGCCGACACTGTCGAGTACGACTTAATATACTCCGAGCTTCAGAAGATCGACATGGCGTTGCCCCCCGAAGCCCGGATCGACAGGAAGATAATCTTGGAGATAACCGGCGCGACAAGGACAATGACGGTATACGAGTTAGCCGCCGCTCTCGGCAAGAAGGATCTCCCCGCCGCACTCAGGGTTTTGGATTCGCTCCTATCGTCAAACCTATACGCCCCGTTGGTAATTTCCGCGGTATTTAAGCATTTCTGGTCAATATTGAAGATAAAGAAATTCCTGCATAAGAACCCCGCCTTGCTCAGGCAGTACAACACGAGGGGCTACGGGGCGGATTCGCCCCAGTCGATAGCCGCCTACGAAATCGGCTTGGCCTGCGGCCTTGTCACCGAGAAGACAAAGAACCGCGTCTATCCGGTCATGATACTGTCCGGTATCGTCAACCAAGCGCAAAATTTCAGCGACAACGGGTTGACAGACATCATAAAGATACTCCAACGTTTCGACGTAGACGTCAAAACCGGCAAAGCTGACGACAGTGCCCTTAGCTTACAAATGTTGTGCTATAAGATAGTAAACGCTGTCTGAACTAGGATTTGTAGGATTATAAGGATTATAGGATTAAAAACCAAAAAAATGAGATACTTTTTTAGAACAGAATACGACGGCACGCGTTTTTGCGGCTGGCAGAATCAGCCCAACGGCATCAGCGTCCAGCAACTCATAGAGGAGGCGCTGACCGTGGTTCTCCGCGCCCCTTGCCCCGTCGTCGGCGCCGGACGTACCGACGCCGGGGTTCACGCCCGCGGCCAGGGCGCCCACTTCGACGCGCCCGATTCTGTTGACATCAACACCGAAAAATTGACCCTCTCCCTCAACGCCCTTCTGCCCCCGGACATCGCCGTTTACGGCATGGTTCCGGTGCGCCCCGACTTCCACGCTCGCTATTCCGCCGTTTCCCGGCGTTACATATATTATTTTTCCGATAGAAAGAATCCGCTAAACTATAAGAGGGTGTGGATGATATATTATCCGGTAGATTGGGAGCGCGTGGCTTCCGAGGTTAAGCATATTGTGGGGCGGCACGACTTTACGGCGTTTTGCTCCTCCGGCGCCGATTCGTACGACAAGGAGTGCGACGTGTCGTCAGCGGCCTTGTCTTGCCGCGAGAACGGCGTGAGGGTGTTCACCATAGAGGCGAACCGTTTTATCTACAAGATGGTTCGTTCGCTTGTGGGCACGCTTGTAGACATCGGGCGGGGGCGGATATCCGCCGCTATGGACGCGATCATCGGCTCGCGGGACAGGAATATGGTCGGGGAGACCGCCCCGGCATGCGGGCTTGTTTTGGAGTGGGTGGGCTACCCGCCCGGGGAGAGCATGTGAACGGTCGGCGCGTCTCTGTCACGGCGCTCATCGTGTCCACCGTAGCCGCTATGGCGGCGGGGTTGCTGGCGGGCGGGGAGGCCATACGCCTTATCTACTCGGACGATCTGATCAACGTCATAGGCAGCCGCATGGCCCGTGAGGGCGAGTTGCTTTCGGAGCTCGAAAAGATGCGCGGCGACAGTTCGCTTCGCGCCGTGGGCAACAGCCGGGCCAACGCGATAGTGCACGCGACGAGCCGGGTCGCGCCGAGCGTGGTCGGCATCGTCGTCACCCAGATACAGGTGGTGCAGAACCCGTATGCCGGCGACAACTTCTTCGACTTCTTCTTCGGCCCGAACCTAAACCCGCAGCGCTACCGCAGCATAGAGAACATCGGGTCGGGGTTCGTGATAAGCGACGACGGTATGATCATGACCAACTACCACGTGGTGAAGAACGCTTCCCGCCTCTACGTCAACTTCCCCGACGGATCCCGCGTGGACGGGAAGATCGTGGGCGTGGACGAGAAGTCCGACATAGCGGTCATCTCGGCGAAGGGCGGCAAATACACTCCGGCCGCTTTGGGCAACTCCGACAGGTGCCTGATAGGGGAGTGGAGCATCGCCTTGGGCAATCCGTTTCTGAACTTCATAAACGACGCCCGCCCCACGGTGACTGTGGGCGTGATAAGCGCCCTCAACCGCAACTTCGCGCCATCGGAGGGCGTCTACTATCAGGGCATGATACAGACCGACGCCTCGATAAACTCCGGCAACTCCGGCGGTCCGCTTGTCAACTCGATGGGCGAGGTCATAGGGATAAATTCTTTCATCTACACCGGCAGCGCCGCCAACACCGGCTCGATAGGGATAGGTTTCGCCATCCCCATAAACAGGGCGCAGCGCGTGGCGAGGGAGCTTATCTCCCACGGGAGCAGGAGGCCGGTGTGGACGGGCATAACGGTTCAGGACATAAACCGCACGGTGGCCTCGGCGCTGAACTACAAGAACTCCGAGGGCGTGGTGATAGTTGGCGTGAAGCCGCAGAGTCCCGGGGCGGCGGCGGGGGTCAGGCAGGGCGATGTCATACACAAGATGTGCGACAGGACGATAATGAGCAGCGCGGATTTGGACGGGTTTTTTATAGACTATTTTGTGGATGATACGGTGGATATAAACGTTATAAGGAATGGGAAGACGGTCGCGGCGGAGCTGGTTTTAAAAGAGTATCCTAAATCTAATAAGAAGTGAGTGTTGATTTAACACTTAATACGTGCCACAATATATATTTATATACTTGTGTAGGTTAATATTTCGTTAGAAATCAAAAACAGAAAGGGTGTACGGTAATGGCTCCTCCGTTGAAGGATAGGAAGTTCGGTACGTTGTTGTTGATTGTGTTGGTGGGTATCGTGATGGGCGCTTTTATGAGTGCGCTTGTGAAGGTGATGCTTCCGGGCAGCGATAACGTCGTCAAGACGTTCTTTACCTACGCGTTGCCGTTTGGCGTGGGCTACCCTTCGCCGGTTGTCGTCGATTTGATGGCCATAAAGTTTCAGTTCGGCTTTCAATTTGAGTTCACCATGCTGTCGATACTCGGGGTGTTCCTCAGCCTCTACTTCTTCAGGTGGTATCGGTAAGGTCGGTACAATGGCATTTTTCGACAAACCGATGTCGGATATAGCCCGCGACGTTCAGGCCGGCAAGGCGAGCGCCCGCGGTCTCTGCGCCCGAGCGCTTGAGTCGGCGGAGGGGCGGGGCGGGGAGCTCAACGCCTTTATCACTGTTTGCGGGGAATCGGCGCTTAAAAGGGCTGACGAGTTGGACGCCTTGCCTCCGGACGCCAAGAAAAAGATGCCGCTCTGCGGGATACCGATTGCGGTGAAGGACAATATCTGTACCGAGGGGATAAAGACCACCTGCGCCTCTCGGATACTTGAGAGCTTCGTTCCGCCGTACAACGCCACGGTCGTTGAGGCGCTTTTGGAGGCGGGCGCGGTGGTGGTCGGGAAGACTAACCTCGACGAGTTCGCGATGGGTTCGTCCAACGAGACCTCTTACTTCGGGCCGGTGCGGAACCCCCGCGATCCCCGAAAGATACCCGGCGGCTCCAGCGGCGGCAGCGCGTCGGCGGTAGGGGCGGCGGCAGTGCCGGCGGCGCTCGGCACCGATACCGGCGGCTCTATACGCCAGCCGTCGAGCCACTGCGGCACGGTCGGGCTCAAGCCCACCTACGGGCGGGTATCGCGCTACGGCGCGGTGGCCTTCGCCTCGTCTCTCGACCAAATAGGCCCCATAGCCTCGAACGTGCGCGACATCGGTCTGCTGCTGTCGGTGATATCCGTGCCGGACAAGCGTGATTCGACCTGCGCAGGCAGGCAGTTCGCCGATTCCGAAGATTTATACAACGGCGACGTCTCCGGCCTGCGGATAGGTATGCCCAAAGAGTACTTCGGGGAGGGCCTCTCCAACGAAGTGCGTTCCGCCATAACGCCGGCCGCCGATGAGTTGAAGCGTCGCGGGGCCTCGGTCGTCGAGGTATCGCTCTCGAATGTCAAATACGCCGTTGCCACCTACTACATCATAGCCGCGGCGGAAGCCTCGTCGAACCTATTAAGGTTCAGCGGCGTTGGCTACGGCTTCAGGGCGTCCGGCGCCAAAACGCTTGACGGCATGTATAGTGCCACGAGGGCGCAAGGCTTCGGAACGGAGGTCAAAAGGCGGATTATGCTCGGAACATACGTCCTCTCCTCCGGCTACTACGACGCCTACTACATGAAAGCCGCGAAGGTTCGCACCCTGATAGCCAACGATTTCGAGAGGGCGCTCGAAAGTTGCGACGTAATCTTAGCCCCCGTCTCCCCATCGCCCCCCTGCAACTTAGGCGAGAGCGACGGCGACCCGTTGCGAGTCTACTTGTCTGATATATACACAGTCTCAGCCAACTTAGCCGGAATCCCCGCCATGAGCGTTCCATGCAAGGTCTCCAAAGGATCGTTACCGGTAGGGGCGCAGTTAATGACGAGTAAATGGCGTGAAGATTTGCTGTTAAAAGTAGGGAGCGCCATAGAATCAGGTGTTTTCTAGCGTCCCGAAAGCGCGTCTGAAATGGCGGAATCACCTTACTACGTGGTAAGAATCTTCCACTTGGTGGGTTCATTCTCCCAAAAGATTTTAAAAGATTTTGACTTTAAATTATTTGACGTATTTGACTTATTTAAAGGATATAACGTGTGAATATCAATATCTCAACGATATGCTTTTCGCTTTTACTAACATTGTTGATGGTCGGCTGCACCCCGTCCGTCCGTTATACCCGCGATCAATCCGGCGGCGGTCAGCCGGTCGCCAAATCGGATAATAAATCGCGCCAGTCCGCCCCCGCTCGGCAGGGAAATTTCGACTACGACGACGCGGACAGCATTCAATCAGGTTGGGAAGCCTCCTCCTCCGCCGGTACGGAGCGGCATAAAGCGGATTGGCTGGCCGCGGCGCTCAGCGAGGCCGACCAAGGCCCGTCGGCGTCGGGTCGGCAGGATGGCGCCAAAACAGGGGATTCGCAGCGTTTGAAGCAGGTGATCAATATGTACATGGGCGTTCCGTACAAATACGGCGGTACGACTCGGCAGGGTTTTGACTGTTCTGGCTTTGTCTCCGCCGTCTACCTCGAGGTTTACGGCATACAGCTGAAGCGCACCTCCGGCGCGATGTGGAAGGACGGCACCCCCGTGGCGCTGTCGGCGGCGCGTCCGGGCGACCTTGTCTTTTTCAAAGGCGGCACCTTCGGAACGATAGACCACGTAGGCATATACGTGGGCCTGACCCGCTTCGCCCACGCCTCGACAAAGTCGGGAGTTACATACGGCAACCTGAAAGATACCCACTACGCCAGACGTTTTGCGGGTGTCAGGAGGATGTTTTGACGGCCCAAACGATAGTTTTTTCCGGCGCGAGGGGCGCATTCGGAGAGCTTGCCGCGCGGCAGTACTTCGGCGAGGGCGCCGATATTAACCCCGTGCTCGGTTTTGACGCCGTTTTTGGCGCGGTCAAGCTTAAGAAGGCGGATTTCGGCGTGATACCTATAGAAAATACATGTGCCGGCAGCGTGTATCAGAACTATGACTTATTGCAGAACAGCCGCCTATACATCACGGCGGAGGTCTTTTTGCAAGTGAACCACTGTCTCTTGGCAAAACCCGGGACGTCCGTCGGCGCCGTCCGGCGTGTCTTATCCCATCCGCAGGCGCTGGCCCAATGCGCCGGCTTCCTAAAACGCCACCCTCGGATGAAACAGGTAGAAGCTGATAATACCGCGTTGGCCGCCAAAGCGGTGAGCGAGGACGCCCGTGCCGACACCGCCGCCATAGCCTCAAGCCGCGCCGCCGCTGATTTCGGCTTAGAAATTCTCACCCCCAACATCCAAGACCGCGACGACAATACCACGCGCTTCTTGGTAGTGAGCCGTGACCAATCAACCAAAGGTTCCGCGCCCCGAAAGACCTCCATTGCCTTCTCGCTTAAAAACACCCCCGGAGCCCTTTTCAAAGCTTTAGGAGTCTTCGCTCTGCGTGACATAGACCTCTTCAAAATAGAGTCGCGTCCCTTCCAAGGAAAAGGCTTTGAATACCTATTCTACTTAGACTGCCGAGGGGACATACGCGACGAAACGGTGAGGAACGCCATCTCGCATCTAAAAGAGATTGCGCCGTTTTACAGGCTGTTAGGGTCGTATGACATTGGGAAAATTCTTTAAAATCATTTAAAATCAAATTCATTTTTAGACGAAAGGGCGCGATAAATCGCGCCCTTTCATAGGATATGCGGGGCTAAACCCCGCATATAAAGTCAACGTCAACAACCAAGTCAAAATCATCGTTATCTTTTGACTTTGATTTTGATTTTATATGCGGGGTTTAGCCCCGCATATCCTATGAAGCCGAAGGCTTCGTCTAAAAAAGATTTTAAAAGATTTTGATTTAAAAAAAATGGGATTAAGATTGGTAGGATTAAAAACAAAAGGGCGCGGTAAACCGCGCCCTTTGTTACTGCTACTGCCACTGCGAGTGCCACTTACATTAAAACCAGTTCAATTAATCATTTTTGTCAAGCGGGATAATGTCTTCCGCTTTCAATATTTTCGTTGATTTTACGAAAGCCGTCCCGACCCATCCGCCGGTAACCTTGGCGGTATTATTTGCGGCGTTGTTCGGAGTGACGTCGCTTTTTTCCGTCGAGGGCAGTTGATTTTGTTTTTTCGGACGACGTTTAGCGTTGCCGTTGCCGCCGCTCAGTTTGAACTCGCTCACCATATCCGAAAGTTCCTCGGCGCGGTCTAAAAGCTCCTCGGAGACTTTCGCCGATTCTTCGGAGTTGTCGGCGTTTCTCTGGGTGACTTCGCTCATCTCCGCAACGGAGTTGTTCACCATCTTTATGTCGCGCGCTTGCTCGGCGGAAGCGGCCGCTATTTCGTCGATCAGGTAGCCCACTGTATTCGTGCGGTCTACGATCTGGCCGAAGGACTTGGCCACATCCTCCGTGATCTTTACGCCGCCGTCGGCGTTCTTCACCGCCGCCTCGATCATCTTTGTCGTGTTCTTCGCCGCCTCAACGCTGCGTATCGCGAGTTTGCGCACCTCATCGGCCACCATCGCGAAGCCCTTGCCGGCCCTGCCCGCCCTGGTCGCCTCTACAGTAGCTTTCATGGCGAGTATGTTGGTCTGGTCGGCGAAGTCGTCGATAGTCTTAATGATATGGGCTGTGTCGTCGGCCGAACACTTGATTTGGCGGATCGCTTCGGCCATGCGTTTCATGGCGGCGTCGCCGTGATCCGCGGCGATACGCGCTTCGGCGGCCAAGGTCTTCGCCAGACTTGAGTGTTTGGCGTTCACCATAGTTATGGTAGACATCTCTTCAAGGTTCGTCGATACCACTTCAAGCGTATTGACCTGTTGGCTCGCGCTTTCGGCCCAACCCTGCGCGTTGCCGGAAATCTGGTTGCTCACGCTTTCCACCTGATTGACCGCGTCGGAGACCTGGCAGAGCGCCGAGTCTAAGGTTTCCACGACGGTATTGATGTGTTCCTTCATCGTGGCGTAAACGCCTTGGTAATGGCCGGTAAGCCTTTGCGACAGATCCTTATGGGCGGCGGCCGTCAGAACCTTGCCGCCGTCGTCTATGATGAG
>JAITFI010000030.1 GCA_031281485.1 Chitinispirillales bacterium
TTTAGACGAAAGGGCGCGATAAATCGCGCCCTTTCATAGAATATGCGGGGCTAAACCCCGCATATAAAGTCAACGTCAAAAGAAAAAAGCCTTTGACTTTGATTTTGATTTTATATGCGGGGTTTAGCCCCGCATATCCTATGAAGCCCCGAAGGGGCTTCGTCTAAAAAAGATTTTAAAGATTTGGCTGTTTTGGCTTCGTCTAAAAAAGATTTTAAAGAATTTGACTTTTTTTGCGTGTCAAAAACGTATCTTATTATATGGGCTTTAATCCATCCAAACTAAAACCATGAAAGAGCGGGAAGACTTGATGCCGTATATAGCAAAATGCCTTGCCGCCGTCTCCATTTTGGTTCTTACCACCGCCGTCGCGGTTCGCGGCGAGGGCGATTCGACCGCTGTGGCGCCGCGCGAGCAGTTTAAGGTGCCGCTCGCCAAGATCAACATAGCGTTCGACAATACCCGAAAGAAGTACAATCAAGTGAAGATATACTTCGGCGAAGACGACGGTTATACGGTTATCGCCCCGGGCGACGATATGCTGGTCAAGAAGAACGGCGAAACGGTGGTCTACAGGGAGCTGCCGCAGGTGACCTACCTGCTCTCCGACTTCGAGGCCAAGGCGATAAATCAGGTCTGCCGCACCTTAGTCGCCACGCTTGAGGATTACGAGGCCATCATTAAAAACAAGAACTGGGGGCGCGCCTTGTACTTAGACGCCTACTTCCCCCGTTTTCTGCGCAGTTTCCACACGATGATATGCGCCGCCAAGGACTCTCCAGAAGCGTTGCCGCAATCGGCGCTGGTGCGGGAGGGCGACTACGACGTGTCGCTCAACTCCCCGAAATCGGACGCGAGGATAAAGATGTGGCAGACGGACAAAGACAGGATAATGAAGCTGCGCATCTCTACGCAGGAGCTTATCATCCAAACAAAGAAGTGGCAGTCAAGCGAGCTGACCAACTCGAAGCGCAATCCTGAGCTTTCGTACAGCGGGGAGTTCGACCGCGCCTTTACGTCGTTTGTGCGGAACTATTTCGGATATGTGCCGTAGTCCGCGTGTAAAACGAAGTGCTGTGACGACCCGATTTTCCCGTCTATAAGGTAGAACGACGCGGTCAGTTCCGCGCTTAGGTTTTTGTCTGATGCGTCCCGATTCTTGTTGAAGAACCGCAAAATCACGTCGCCCCGCCCGAAGGATTCAAGTCCGGAGTACCTGTAAAAGCTCTCGCCCCAAGCCATCCGTTGCGCCTGCCCCGCATAGTAGAAGCAACGCAGCGCCGCCATCCCGTATCCGGCGAACCCGCCGATGAATCCGCCGACGGGAGTGTGCCATACCATGTCGGACCGGTCTCTGTCCAACGAGGCGACCATGCCCGCCGAGGCCGAGAGCGTGTCTATGTATTTGGCGATTTTGCCCCAAGCCGCACCGATCTCGGCGCTCGCCCCGCCGTTGTCCTTCACGGCCTCGCCCGGGGCCGGGTTGAGCGGCAGGGCGAAGTGGTACATCATGAAGTCGTGCCTGACGAAGAACGCCCCGTGAACGTAGGATAGGCCGTAGCCGAATAGAAAGGCCTCATTCACGTCAACGTCGCGCAACCCCGTCCAATCGACCCAAGCGTCGGCGGTCAGCCCCCGAAAGTCCCCGACGTCGACCGCCGCGCCGTGTACGTACGGCCGTCGGTAGGCCGATTCGTCGCCGAAGAACCAGACCGGCAGCGATTCAAGCGCCCCGGAGCGTGGAAAGGCGCCGAAGCGGAAGCGTGTCCGGTCGCTTTCATGTTGGAAGTACATCAGGGTGTTAGTCGGGATATGCGCGGTATCCGGCGCCCCGAACCATACGGTTGGCATGAATCCGCCCCATATACGGTTTTCGCCATCAACGGCGATGCCGACTTCAGCCGCGCCGCGGGCGAAGAAGAATGTTTCGTCGTTGAGCGGTTCCACGCCGTACTCGCGGTTATCAAGTACCCCGTCGAACGAAACGCGGTAATCTATTGACGCCGCGTGGATTACGGATACCGCAAGGAGTAGTATTTTTAAGGTGCGCACTTAATAACTCCTGTAAAATCAAAGTCTTTAAAATCTTTAAAGTCTTTAAAATCTTTTTTAGACGAAAGGGCGCGATAAATCGCGCCCTTTCATAGGATATGCGGGGCTAAACCCCGCATATAAAGTCAACATCAAAGTCAGGTCGGTTGGCTTCGCCGAGATAAACAAGTTCGACTTCGCTCAGCGACCTTATTGCTCGCTCGTAAGTTCCCTGAGCGAAGTCGAAGGGAACTAATCGTCAACGTCAACACTGTTTTTGACTTTGATTTTATATATGCGGGGTTTAGCCCCGCATATTCTATGAAGCCCCGAAGGGGCTTCGTCTAAAAAAGATTTAAAGAATTTGACTTTAAAGAATTTGATTTTAAAGATTTTAAAGATTTTTATTTATGGATAAAGATAATCAAAATCAAAGTCAAAATCAAAATTTTTCACAAATATTTGCATTTGACCCCTGCCTTAACTTATATTCGAGACACTTCATTTTTATGATAGTGTGATAAAGTTTCGTGAAAAAAAAGAAAAAGGGAGGGAGTGTCCGGCCATGAATCTGATCAGTGCGTGCTCGAAAGGCAATCTTGCCGACGTCAAGGCGTTAATTGGCGATGGAGGCGGTGGTGGGGCTGGGGGAGAGGCTTCTGCAACTATAGATATCAATGGGCAGGACGTGTCCGGCCGTACCGCGCTTCTTGAGGCGGCGTGGGGCGGCGGCACCGATATTGTGGATTTTCTGTTGGAGCGGGGCGCCGACCCGAACATCGCCGACAAGAGCGGTTTCACGCCCCTTATGCGGGCGGTGGAGGAGGGGTACCAGTCGATCGTTGCCGCGCTTATTAAGAAGAACGCCGATGTGAATTGCAGCGGGAGCGCGCGCGGAACCACGCCGCTGATGCTCGCCGCCGAGAACGGCGACCAGAAGCTGATCACGATTCTGCTGAACGCCGGGGCGCGGATCAACGAGGTTGACCAGTACGAGGATACGGCCGTCGAGTGGGCGAACAAGGCCGGGCATGAGGAGGCGGCTGAGTTTTTGAAATCTAAGGGGGGGCGCGGTAAAACGGAGCGCAGCGCCTACTACTCGCACTCCGACCGGGACACCAGCAGCGTGGTTGTGGAAGCCGTGCCGCAGTGGAGCGCGGCCTCGCAAGACGCCATGGGGGTCGGGAGGGGGGCGGGACACGATTTTGATGATTGAAAGCTTTTTTTTGCATTTGACTTTCACATCATATATATTAATAGTGTACGGTGCCGGGGCGTCGTGTTCTCGTAACAACAATCCTTGGGGGCTGGCCTATTATGGATATCGGAAGACGGGAGAAGAGCGGGGTCAGCATTGTTGATGTCGTCGGCAAGATAGACAGGCTGACGGATTCCCTTGACCTCAAGTCCTACATAAACACCCTCGTTGAGAAGGACGAACGGGTTATCGCCCTCAATTTGGCGCAGGTCACGTACTTAGACAGCGGCGCGCTGAACGTTATGATTTACAGCCAGAATGTCCTGTCCAAGCTTGGGGGAAAGCTGGTTATCATAGAGCCCAACGAATATGTATACGACGTCCTGAATGTCGTAGGTTTCGATAAATTAATAAACATTTACTCTTCAGAGAAGGAGTTCGTTGATGATGTCAAAAAGCTTAAGAAGGGCTAGCCTCGCCGTTCTGCTTGCGGCGGCTGTCGTTTTTGTCGGTTGCGGCGGGTCTAAAGAACTTATCAGGCCCAAGCAGTCCGAAATAGACGCCTACCTCCAATCCCATCCGGACTTGCCGGCCACCGACCAGTCCTGCATAGCCGACGGCCGCTTCGAGATCGGCATGCTGGCCGAAACGGTGCGCTTCCTCATGGGCGAGCCGAAGCTGGTGGAGCAGGTAAAACAGCCGTGGGCGATGCAGGAACACTGGAGGTACAAGAAAGGCAAGGTGCGCTTGTTCGTCATCGAAGACAAGCACGTGGTGGGGATAGACGAGTATAACGCCAAGAAATTGAAGTAGTTACGTGGCGCGGGTTTGATTTTTTTTGACAATGTTTTGGACGGTGACAACGAATTTTATAGGGGCGCTGTTCAAGCGCCCCGTCGTTGACCCTTGTCCGATTTGGAGGTCGTCCATAGGAGTATGTCGGCAGCATTTTTTGATATGGTGATAGGCGTGATGGCCATCGTCTTTGGAGTCCTCGGCGCAAAGCGTGGGCTTATAAGCGAGGTGTTCCGTTTTGCCGCGTTTCTGGGAGGCTTCTTTATCGCGTTCCTGTACTATCGCGACCTGCAGGGGGCGATGGGCGGGTTCTCCCAAAATCAGAAGTTCGTGGCCGTTACCGCGTTCATAACGCTGTTCATCGCGATCTTTATTCTAATAACTGTAACCGGATTCCTGCTCAGGAAGTTCACCGACGCGATTACGCTCGGCTGGATCGACCATATATGCGGTCTGCTCTTCGGGTTGCTCAAAGTGGGGGTAATAGCTTGGGCGGCGTGCCTGTCGATAGCCGCCCTGCCCGTCAAAAAGATTCAAGACGAATTCAACCGTTCCGTGGTCTACAAGGGCTATAAAGAGATGCCCAAGTCTTTCAGCTTAGACGCGATGGAGGATATGAGGCGCGCGATCCTCGGCAGAGACGTCGGGGGGCACCGGGAAGCGGAAAGCGATGATGAGGAAGAAGAATGATCGATAGAAAATCAGAGCTTTTGTGTTGACTTATATATGCCTCTACACATCCTACAATACGCTGTCCTGAGCTTCGTCGGCCTCTGTATCGGCTCGTTTTTCAACGTGCTGATATGGCGCATTCCGCGCGGGGAGTCCATCGTGTGGCCGCCGTCGCACTGCACCGGCTGCGGCGGAAGGATCGGCGCTTTAGACAACGTTCCCGTCGTCAGCTATATAGTGCTCGGCGGCAAGTGCCGCCGTTGCGGGTCGCCTATATCGCCTATTTACCCAATAGTGGAGATCCTCACGGCCGCGGTTTTCGTCGCCGTTTGGCGGTTACTGGATATAAACCTCCTCAGCCCGTGGTACTTGAACCTGACGCCCGTATTTAAGGTAACCTCCCTGCTGCTGCTGATCCCGATCGCGGTGATCGACATCCGCCACTACATAATACCCGACAGGTTCACCCTGCCGTTTCTGCTCTTCGCTCTCGGCCTATCTTTCATTCCCGACGGCGTTTCCGTTTGGTACCACAACCCGCTCATGTCGCTCTTAGGCGCATTGGCCGGCGGCGGGACGCTCTTTGTCGTGGGGGCGGTGGGCGCCTTCGCCATGAAGAAGGGCGACGCGATGGGGATGGGCGACGTCAAACTGATGGCCTACCTCGGCGCGCTGTGGGGGTACAAGGCGGCGCTCCTAGGCATAGCTTTCGGCTCGTTCTTAGGCTCCATAGTCGGCGGGATAATGATTCTGACCAAAAGCCTGAGCGACGACCACCGCATCCCGTTCGGCCCGTTTCTGGCTGTCGGCACGGCGATAGCGGTGTTCGCCGGGGAGCCGTTACTACAGTGGTATCTGTCTTTGTTTTGATGGGTTTTGGGGCCGGACATGGATATAAAAGCGGGAGACGGGGATCGAACCCGCAACCTCAACCTTGGGAAGGTTGCACTCTACCATTGAGTTACTCCCGCAAAACCTACATCCTATTTTATAAAATATATTGTGGGCGGACGGATGTCAAGGGGGCGGTGAAAAAAAAACACTATCTTTTAAATCTTTTAAAATAAAATTCTTTAAATTCTTTTTTAGACGGAAGGGCGCGATAAATCGCGCCCTTCCATAGAATATGCGGGGCTAAACCCCGCATATAAAGTCAAAGTCAAAAGAAAAAAGCCTTTGACGTTGATTTTGATTTTATATGCGGGGTTTAGCCCCGCATATCCTATGAAGCCGAAGGCTTCGTCTAAAAAAGATTTTAAAGAATTGGCTTTTTTTAGGCTTCGTCTAAAAAAGATTTTAAAGAATTTAAAGATTTAAAGCCTTTGACTTTCGTATTAGGAATGATGTATATTATAACCGTACGCCTATTAAAAAACAGGTGGAACATTTATGGAAAAACAGAAAGGTTTTTACACGATGGCTGAAAAGGTCAGAATGGCGAACGGCCTCCTCGAGGTGCCTTATAACCCTATCATTCCGTTCATAGAGGGCGACGGCACGGGGCCTGATATTTGGCGGGCGTCTCGGTATGTGCTAGATTCGGCCGTTGAGAAGGCCTACGGCGGGGAGAGGCGCATCGAGTGGAAGGAGGTCTTGGCCGGCGAGAAGGCGTTCAAGACTACCGGCAGCTGGCTGCCCGACGAGACCGTGGAGGTCTTCAGGGAGTGCCTTTTGGGGCTGAAGGGGCCGCTCACCACGCCGGTCGGCGGCGGGATCCGCTCTTTGAACGTGGCATTGCGCCAGATACTGGATCTCTACGTTTGTTTGCGCCCGGTGCGCTATTTTCAGGGCGTTCCCTCGCCGGTCAAGCATCCGGAGAGGTGCGATATGGTCGTTTTCAGGGAGAATACGGAGGACGTTTACTCGGGCAAGGAGCTTGAAATGGGCTCCGACGAGGCCAAGAAGCTGCTTTGGTTCCTCAGGGAGGAGTTCCATTGGGATATACGGGGCGACTCCGGTTTGGGGATAAAGCCCATTTCCAAGAGCGGATCGGAGCGGCTTATCAGGGCGGCTGTTGATTACGCCATCCAGAACAAGCGCAAGAGCGTTACGTTGGTTCACAAGGGGAACATCCAAAAGTACACCGAGGGCGCTTTCAGGGCTTGGGGGTACGAGTTGGTCAAGCGCGAGTACGCGGGCAGGGCTGTGGGTTGGGATGATTGCGGCGGAAAGCCGCCGGCCGGGCAGGTTTTGGTGAAGGACACTATCGCCGATATATTTTTTCAGCAGTCTTTGACGCGGGCGGATGAGTTTGACGTGGTGGCCACTATGAACCTGAACGGCGACTACATCAGCGACGCGCTCGCCGCTCAGGTGGGCGGGATAGGCATAGCGCCGGGGGCCAACATCAACTACCTGACGGGGCACGCGATATTCGAGGCCACGCACGGGACGGCGCCCAAGTACGCCGGGCAGGACAAGGTCAACCCCTCTTCGGTGATACTGTCCGGAGAGATGATGTTGCGGTACATGTGCTGGAACGAGGCGGCGGACTTGGTTATAAAGGGTGTGGAGGGGGCGATAGCGAAGAAGACGGTCACCTACGACTTTGCGAGGCTGATGGATGGCGCGGAGTGCGTCTCCTGCTCGCAGTTCGGTAGAGAGATCGTCAATAACATGGGCTAGGAAGGGCGTATTATGTTGCTGATGGGCGGCGTGGCTGCGCTTGTTGTCCTTGTCCTTGTCGCGTTGAAAGTGAGTTTGGACCCTAAGGGGTCTGAAACCGTTGATGCCGACAAGTCGAAAGTCATTCACGTGAGCGGCGTGTACTCCGTCCTTCGCAAAAGCCCGAGGAAGGATTTGGCGGCGCTACGCCCCGCGGAGGAAGAGATAAAGAAGTATTTGGCAGAAATAAGCGAGGATGTGAACGGCGTGCCGATCAAGGCGTCCGACCGTACGGCGCTTCTGAAGCATTGGAAGGCGCAGATGGAGATGAATTTGCGTGGCATAGAGGCGGGGGACAAAGGCGGGGTGGCGTTTTATTACTACGATTATTTGAAAGAGTGTCCGGTTTGCGGGAAGTTTATCGCCAAGGGGAATTTTGTTACCCGCGAGGAGATTTACAACCATCCGCAGTTGATTCCGCCATTCCATCTTGGGTGCGCCTGCGTGCTGGCCGCCCACCACGGTTCGGAGAAGACGATGCGGGAGACGGCGATAGCGGGCATGTCGCCGTTCTTTGAGGGGGATGCGCCGCCGCCCCTCCCGGAGTGGGGGGCGGTCTTATCACTATCCGCAGCAGCGGGGGTAAAAAAGTGAAAATTCGCAAGTCGGGGCCGCGTTTCGCGCCCATTTGTATTTTGCTTGTCTTTTTGTCGTGCTTGTTCGCGGCCAAAGAGGCATCGGCCATCGGTCAGTCGGCTGTGGTCACGCTTGGTTTTCCGGTCGGGGCGCGCCCCACCGCTATGGGCGAGGCGTTCACAGGATTGGCTAACGACGCCAACGCGATCTTCTATAACCCTGCGGGCCTCGGACAGTCGCCGCTCACGATCTCGTGGAAGACATATATGGCCGACAGCGCGTTCACGGCGGTCGCCGCCCGGGCCTCCTCGGCTTTCGGGGCGCGTGAATACGTGTGGGCCGGGTCGCGTACGGGGCTGATGCGCTTCAACGGGAAGATCTGGGAGAGGGGCGAGACGTATGTGGTCGAGGAGGGCGAGTCGTTACGCTCGGTTGCGCTAAAGTACCTTGACATCGATCGCAAAGAGATCACTGACGACGCGCTTTGGGAGATCAGGCGGGAGAACAAACTCGGGATGAGGCGCTACGAGAAGTTGGCAACGTTGCTGGAGCCTTATACCGCCGCGTTTAATGTTCCAGTGGAAACGGTGTCGGCGCCGGCGGAGACCGCGGTTGTTCCCGAACAGGAACCCGCCTCTGATTCAGAACTCGAATGGGCGGAATTCGTTTCAAATTCCGCCGCCAAGACGTCGTCCGCCGCGGTCGCCGAGGAACCTTCTGAAATCGCGGACACACTCTCAGTGCCTGAACCTGATTCAAAACCCGAATCAGAGCCGCCTAAACTCTCAATGCCGCAAATTTCGCCCGCGGCTTTTGACCCGCGGGACTACGCTCGTATGCTGATATTGTTGCCGCCCGACGAGAGCGTAAGCAGCAATATCGCCGACAACTTGCTCCCTAAATCTATGGACAAGCAGACGAGGGCGGATTTGGCCGATAGGATAACGGAAATATTGGGGAGCGAAGACCGCGGCATCGCCGACGTTACCGAATTACTTATACCTTTTACGATGGCGGTACGCGATACTGTGACCGTCATGGCGCTTGATGCTTCCGAGCGGCTTTGGGTGGGCACGGTGTCCGGCTTGTGGCGGCATAGCAACGGCAGGTGGCGCCGCTATAACTCCGAGGCGGAAGATGAGGACGGCGTTCTACCGTCCAATCGGGTCACCGCGGTGGCCGTTTCGTCAAACGGCGCCGTGGCGGTCGGTACAGACAACGGTTTGGCGGTTATGAAGGATTTAGAGTGGTATAAGTTGACGGGCGAGAATGGATTGCCCGATTCCTACGTGACGTCGCTTGCGTATGTCGGCGAGAAACTCTACATCGGCACGAATAAGGGGCTTGCCTTAAAATTAGGCGACAACAGCGTGACGGTTTTTGATACGTCGTCGGGTTTGCTCTCTCTCGCTGTCACTGCGCTCTTTGCCGACTCGAAGGGGCGTCTGTGGATAGGCGGCGATAACGGTGTGACGATCTACTCTCCCGGCGCCAAGACGTGGACGCGCTACAAGTTTCCCGGGTCTACGGTTTACTCGTTCGCCGAGCAGAGCGGAGGCGTTATTTGGATAGGCACGAACAAAGGCGTGGTCACACACAAAGCGGGCAAGGTTGTGACGGGTAAGGACGGTAAGCAGGTTAATGTTCCGGAGTGGAAGACCTATCATTCCAAGAATGCCCTAAAGAATGACAACGTGACCTCCATCACGGCTTGCGGCAAGGATATGTGGGTGGCTACCGACGGCGCTATGCACCAGTACGCACATGCGGAGAGGCAGGTGATGCTCTTCTACGAGCAGATACTGCCGGCGTTCGGGATGACCGATTTGTGGCACGGTTTTCCGGCTGTGGTAATCCCTACCGAAGATTGGGGGACGCTGGCCTTCTCTGTGAACTACATCAACATGGGCGAAAACGAACAGTACGACGAGACGGAGGTCTATACCGGAACGTCTAAGTCGTGGGAGGGCGTGTTCGGCCTCTCATACGGTTTTCCGGTGAGGGAGGATTTGTCGCTTGGGCTTAACGCCAAGTACGTTTACAGCGTGCTGGATTCCAGATCGGGCGGTACCGGGCAGACTTTCGCGATTGACGCCGCCGTCCTAAAGAGAAATTTTTTGGTTGACAAACTTGACATTGGGTTTATGCTCCAGAACATGGGGCCGAGCATCTACTACATGACGCCTGAGGCGGCCGATCCGGTACCGTTTTCTTTGAGGCTCGGATTGGCGTACCGGCCTGTCCGCACTCCTTTCCACGAGTTGACGCTTGTCTTTGACGCCTATAGGGAGGTGGTCAAAAACTACTACGACAAGGGGCCCGACCCGTTTTGGGTGGCGATTTGGACCGGCATGTTGAACAACGATGAAACGAGTTTTAAAGAGGAGATACAAGAGATAAACGTCAGCCTAGGCATGGAGTATCTCTACGCGGACTTCATGGCGTTGCGCCTCGGGTTCTTGGGCGATTACCTTGGGGAGCGTTTTGAGTTGTCAATGGGGCTGGGCGTCAAGTACGCGAACATGAATTTCGACTTTTCCTACATATACTCGCCGGAGGGGTTCATGGGCTGGTTAGTCAGGTCCATGGACAAGAATAAATACGGCGCGAGCGGGGTGCGCGACGGGCAGTGGAGGCTCTCGTTCTTGTTTGGGTTGTAGGCGGGCGTTTAATGATAAAAAAAATTTACTACTTGCTGATGTTGCTGGTAATATCCGCGCCCGCGTTTGCCGTCGCGCAGGGTGGCTCCGCGTCGGCATTTAAACCGCGAAGTATGCTGCTCAAAAGTTCGTCTCAGAAAAATATAGTGGAGACCGCGCGCAACCATCAATGGTCGATCGATTTCGTCAAAAGGGATATTGATACCGTCAAAATTATCGCCATACGCGTGGAGTTTGAGCCCGACACCTCCTCTCTGACGACCGGGGACGGCCGCTTCGGCATGAGGGGCGACGCCAAAGAGTTCGGGTTTTACAACGCTGACACCGTTTATAAGTACGACGGTTTGCCGCACAACGCGCAATACTTTGAGAATCAGTTTACCGCGCTTAAAAATTACTACGCTAAGGCCTCGCGCGGCAGGCTTGCGCTCGAATTTGCGCTCTATCCGTCCGGCGGCGGCGAGGTCGGCTACAAAGTCGCCAATACGATGACTCACTATTCGCCGGGGTGGAAGCGGAAACAAGAGTCGATTGACGCGTATTGGGACAGGAAGACGCGTGGGTTGATGGCATTTGTCAAGGACGCCGTGAAGAAGGCGGCTGACGACGGCGGCAACTCGCCTTTCAAAGGTTTGTACAGGGATGGCGAGATACTGCGTGAAAAGGCCACAGACCGCAAGGTTGTGATCCTGATACTTCACGCCGGAGCCTCATACATGACGGACGGCGGGGTGTCCGGAGAGGCCGACTCTCCCTCGGATATGATCGACGCCTTCATAAACAAAGACTATTTCAAATACTACAAGGACACGACTACGCTTGACAGCGTGGGAATTATCGTTACCGGCGCGGATGGGGAGGCGTTGACGATAGACGAGGTGATGATGTGCGCTGAGACCTCCAATCAAGACGGGCTCAACTGGGGTATTCAGGGTATCCTTGTCAACCAGTTGGCGAGGCAGTTGGGTATTCCCGATCTGTTTTCCACATCGAGCGGGGTATCGGCTATCGGCGCTTTTTGCATAATGGACTTTGCCGGGTACTCGGCGGGACAGGGGTTTATACCGCCCTATCCGAGCGCGTGGGTGCGGGCCTTTATGGGGTGGGACAAGCCGTATACCGTAAGCGCGGGCGGCGGGTACGGCGTTAAGGCGTTGACGTCGGTGATAGACAGAGAGGGCGCGGGGCGGACGCTTGGAAACGATACTACGATACAGTTGATACCGCTCAACGGCAACGAGTACTACCTCGTTGAAAACCGGCAGAGAAATTTATCCGGCGACAATTCGGTTTTTAAATATGATAACGGATCGATAATAAGCGCTTATCCCTTCAACGTGAACATCGGGGCGAACGTAAAGCGTTACTCTGAGGGCGCGTCGAAGGTGATTCTCGAGACTAAGAACAACGATATCGGCCTGCCGGCGTCCGGCGTCTTGGTTTGGCATATTGACGAAAGGGTGATCAGGCAGAAACTGGCGCATAATATTGTCAACGCCGATTCCTCCTACCGAGGCGTGAGGCTTGTAGAGGCCGACGGGGTGAGCGATCTTGGGGTAACCTTCAAGGACGCGTTCTATCAGGCCGCTTTTGACTACGGCGGGGCGGAGGACGTTTTCCCGCACAAGAGCATACGCTCCAATAAATCGAAGGTGGGCGCCGACGTATGGGGTTTCGGGCCGTATTCCCGCCCGTCAAGCAGATCGAACGACGGCGGCCACACATATCTGCGCGTTGATTTCGACACTAGCGGGTCGCCGAGACGGGAACAGTCTATAAGTTTTCAAAATGATACTATCGTCAACTATTCGGACAGTTTATTTATCGTTGGCATAAATTACGATTACTTAACGCCCGGCTGGCCGCGCCGCGCCGCGCCGGAGGTCTCAAGATTCGACTCGGCGGTAACAGGTTCGTTTTTTGACCCGTTGGTAACTGGAATCGCGTTATCGTCGTCCAATAATAATAAGGATACTGTTCTCGCGCTTTTGAGCGAATCGGGGCGATTCTACTTATACTCCGTAAATGGGACTAAACAAGAATCATACGGTGATAAAACCGCGGCGGTGCGTTTGACTGATTATCACGGAAAGGTTGTCGATACTAATATCGCCGTGACATATTTTGACAGCATATCCGGCGCGTTCACCTTACCTACGGCGATAGGCGGAAAGATATACGTCCCGTCGTCGCAATCAACGGCGGCGTCGTTATTACCTAAGAGATTATCGCCTAATATGACAAAATCGTCAAAATTGCCGTCATCACGGTTATCGAAAACATCACAAGCGGATAACGTCATATACGTTTACGGCTCTGTTGATATAACAGACAAAACGACGATTTCGCTCCCAGCCGCGCCGTCGAGCTATGTTTGCGGTATCGATAACGCGTCATGGGCGATCGGATTGGCGGACGGGAGAGTAATCGTGGGCGCCGATGTTTCAGTTATCGATACGATACGGCTGAACGCCAATTCGCCGGTATGCGCTATCGCCGCGTTGAAGGACAGCCTCGGCGGGTTTGCCGCGGCGCAAGAGAACGGCGCGCTTTTTATCGTCAACAAGCAAAAAAATGTTTCCGATTCGGCAAAAATCACAAAAGGCATCCCGCCGTTCACCATCGTTACCGGCGATTTGGATAACGACGGCAAATCTGAGATTATCGTCTCTGACAGCCGTCAAGGCGTATGGGTTTACAACACGAGACCGCTCAGATTGGCGCAAGGGTGGAAAGACGATCCCAACGACTGGGCGAACGCGTACTATGTGGATCCGCAAAAGCGTTCCGGTACGGATCGTAACCGCTACCCGAAGAATTATTCCGCACCTGCCCTTGTCGATCTAAACCGCAACGGTAATTTGGACATAATAGTGAGCGGCATAAACGGCATCTACGCGCTGAACCGCAAAGGAGCGCTTTTGAGCAGGTGGCCGGCCTATTTGGACAACCGGTATTGGTACCAACGCGGCAGCGTTACAACGTCGCCGATCGCCGTATCGTCAAATAGAAACGAACCAATGGTTCTCTTCTCGTCGCCGACCGGAGAGAGGGCTACTTTCTCCGTCGCCAAGATTATCACAGCCGACAAGCGGACCGGCATAGTGACCTTCAGGCGCGACGACGGCAGGTTAGACAGTCTATGGGATATGTCCGCGAAATCCATAGACACCATCCTGACCATAGGCGACTCGCTCGTCTACCCCTACACATTGCCCGGCGGCTTTGTCGACGCGCTGACAAGCGATGCCGCGCGTCCTTTGGAAAAAATTGACTCATGGACGATCCCGCAGTCACGTTGGCCGTTATCTACCGGAGCGCCGGTGACGACCTCGCCGCTCGTCTATCGCGCCTCGCAAAATGCCGCTCCGATGATGTTCGCCGTTTCGAGCGACGGTATGGTTTACAGATGGGATTTGTCAAACGGTTTGCGGATAGATTCCCTATACTGGCCGCAAAACGGCTTCGACGCGGCGCGCAGCTTTGCGTACGGCGGGCCGAAACCTATTGCTAAAGAAGATAAAAATAAAGAGCCGATAATATTATGGAACTATCCGAATCCTACATCAAATGAAGAAGCGTACACAACGTTCAAGTATCAATTCAGCGATAAAGCGAAGAACGTGCGGTTGGATATCCATACTATAACAGGGTACAAGATGGACACGTTTAAAGATTTAAGCGGCGACTTCCCGGGGTGGAATGAATTCAGGGTAAACCTGAGAAAGTACGGTCAGGGTATCTACAGATGCCGGATGGAAGCGGAGGTTGGCGGGAAGAAGTATTCTAAGTTCTGGAAGATGGCGGTAGTCAAATAGCCATTTATGATTTATAGTATTAATGATCATCAAATAATCATCCCAAAAACGGATTATCACAGATGAAAAAATTATTAAGTATCATCACGGCAAGCGCAATCAAGATATCGCTTCTGTTAATACTTTGCATAGCCATGATCAACACCGCGTTAACATCCGCGTCCGCCGCGACCAAAAAACACAACGCATACGGCCAAAAACACTACACTACCGAGTCCGCGTACTTCCGCATCCACTACCACCGCGGGCTTGACCACCTTGTTCCACGCGTGGCCAATAAGCTTGAGGCGCTGCGCCAAATCTATGCCGAGACCTACAACATCTCTCTGCCCGGCAAGACCGACGTCGTCCTCTACGAGAGCGATATTTCCGACGCGTTCGCCTACACCAACTTCAACTTCATGTACGTGGGCGTTCACGACTACGAATTTAACTTGCGCGGCAGTTCGGATTGGTTTGACGACGTGCTGACGCACGAGTACGCCCACGTTGTTTCGATATCGACGGGGCTTAAGTTCCCGCGCGCCATACCGGAAATTCAGGCCGGTTATTTCACCCATCCCAATTCCGCGTCGCGCTTTGAGGGGATTCACGTCTTGCCGTCGGAGAACATGCCGGTATGGTTTTTGGAGGGGATAGCGCAGTACGAGAGCAGCCGCCGCGGCGCGGACAGCTGGGACTCGCACCGCGACATGATTTTACGCACGCTGACGCTCAGCAACAGGTTGCTCTCGTGGCCCCACATGCAGGTATTTGCCGGCAAGGGGGACGACTTTGAGAAGAGCTACAATCACGGCTTCTCGCTTATCATGTACATTGCCGATACCTACGGTTACGAGAAGATCGTGTCCATACTGCGTGAGAACGCGCGGGTGGGCCGTCTCTCTTTTGACGGTTCCGTCAAGGCGGTCTTGGGTATATCGGCGAAGCAGCTGTACAACGATTGGCAAGAGCAGCTCGTACGTAAGTATAACGCGCAAATCAAGGCGGTTGGGAGGCAGGTCTACGGGCGGAAGATCAACAAGAACGGATTCGACAACGGCTATCCCAAATTCTCGCCGGACGGGAATAAGATTTACTTCTTGTCAAGCGATGAGAACGATTACGCTTTCTTAGACATGTATTCGTATTATCTCTCCGATACGATTGATGAGAGGAAAAAGATACGTTATGAGATGCCCGTGAGCAGCGTCTACGATATTCACGATGAATCCGGGAGGATCGCCTTTGTGTCGCCTCGGTCGCGGAAATCGTACCAACAGCCCAAAATGGGCGGACAGAGAACGTTTGACTTGTTTGTTGACGAGCTGCCGCCGGAGAAGTCTAAATTCTTCGGAAAGAAGACGGAGAAGCAAGTGACGACAGGGAAGAGCGTCTTTGCCGCGTCGTTCTCGCCTAAGGGCGATAAACTCGCTTGCGCCGTGCGAAAGTTTGACCGCTTCTTTCTCGTGATAACCGATACCTCCGGCTCTGACGTACGGGTTGTGTACCCGCGTGTCAGCGACGCCGGAGAGTTTTTCAGGGGTGTCGAACTGCCCAAGAGTTCAGACACGGCGGGCTTCAGCACAATATTTTCTCTGGCATGGTCGCCCAACGGCAAGGATATCGCCGTTGACTACATAGACGGCGATAGGAGGAAGATCGGCATCTACGACACGTTGCAGAGGAGTTTTTCCGTATTCGGCGACGGCTTGGAGTACGACAGGCGCAACCCGTCGTTCAACAAGGACGGATCCGCGCTCTACTTCTCATCCGACGAGACGGGTATATTCAACGTGTACCGATATAGGTTTAGGTACGGAAGGCTGGAGCAGTTGACCAACGTTTCCGGCGGCGCGTTTCACCCGTCGGTCTCCGCTGACGGTAAGAAGCTCGTCTATACCGGCTACGACAGAAACGGATACGGTATATACCTCATCGATACGCTGAAATCGCTGCAGGCGTCTACGGTGGCCGTCGCCGACGCGATAACGGCGCGGGTGGGGAAAGAGCCGACGCATTACTCCACGCCGCTCTCAAACCGCCTAAAATACTCGCGAATGCCGAGACAGACGCTGCTTATCCCCACGCTTATAGCGGAGCAGCTTGTGACCGCCGACGATGATGAGTTCAAGGGCGTCACGCACGTTAAAGGCGGCGTGGTGGCGAACTTCTTAGACCCGCTTGCGTGGAGCGATGTGGGAAATGAACTCGGCGCGTTTTTGCTGGTTGACTTGAAGAGAATTTTTGAGTTCATCGATTTGGACAAGGGCCTAATCAGCCCGCGAGCCAGCTACGACGCCGGTATTTTCGGTACGTCGAAGGCCTTGCCGGTAACGGTTGAGGGAGAGGCGATGGTACGCGGTATCGCCGGCGAGGATTGGTTCTACGACGAGTCGTATGGTGAGACGATGGTGCTGCCCTATAGGATTCAGCTGACGAACGCCCTATTCGGCGCGTCGCACCTTATTGTCGACGGGATATACGGGCACCTCTTTTTGGGCATTGACCGCTATGACGTCGCGCTTGACTTGGCGGAAGCGTACAACGCGGGCGTCTTTACCTACAATCTGAGCAAGGGGTATAGGGCGGGCGCGATGACGTGGTTCAGCGCTCGGGGCAGGAATTCGCGTTCCGCTATCTCGCCAACGGGTCTCGCCGGAAAGTTGCAGTACAATTTTTGGCGCCAGTATTCGCTCAAAGAAGAGAATAGTTTCGCGAGCGAAGGTGAGTCAAACATAATGAGGGAACAGTATGACGATTACCTCTTCCACTTAGTGAACGGACGCCTGATGCTTGGCATGAATTCGCCGATATATTCGAAGCACGATTTGCATCTGTCGCTTGCCGGTTCGGTTTTGAAACCGGCGGACGGCGGCGACATACCCTCCTTTTACCTCCCCGCGGCTCAGGTTCCGGGGTACGCGTACTTCTACAAAGACGAGAGAGCGAAAGTTAGGGGAGAAGATACCACGTGGGTGAAGTACGACACGGTGCTTGTCACCGGAAAAGCTGTTTTGTCCGGGCAGTTTTCCTATAGGTTCCCGCTGTGGCCGGGATCCATTGATAAAAAATTGGGCTTTCTGTACTTCGACATGCTCTACGGCGCGCTGAACTTCTCCGCCGGAGCTGGTTTTGACGATCCGGGAAAGATATGGAATTGGGATAGAAAAGACTGGCTCTTCTCCTACGGCGCGGAAGCGAGGCTGGAGGCGCTGTCGTTCAACAATTATCCTCTATGCGTGAGTTTCCGGTGGGACTACGGGAAGGATAAAGCGGGCGCGGAAACGTTTGTTGACAATAGGAAGGTAACGCTGGGCGGGCACAGATACGCTCTAAGTATCGGGTTCGACTTTGACGGGTGGGGGATGATCCCGACGGTCGATTACTTCAGCCCCGCGAGGATGAGAACTACACCGACGCTGCGGTTGGGGGGGCGGTGAGATGGGCAAGACTGATATAAAAAACAAACCGTTACCGGTAGGCAAATCGTTCTTCGATAAACTTATCGAGGAAGATTGTTACTATGTTGATAAGACTTTGTTTATCAAAGACCTTATAGATATGCGTGCCGAAGCCGTCCTCTGCACACGCCCCCGCCGGTTCGGTAAAACCCTGAACCAGACGATGCTCAAATGCTTCTTTGAAGATACGACGCCGATAGGCGGCAAGGATACGCGGGCGCTGTTTCACGGGTTGAAGATAGAGGAAGCCGGAGAGCAATACATGGAGCATCAGGGGAAGTATCCGGTGATATACTTGAGTTTCAAGGACACGAAGTTCAGCAATTTTGACGAGGCATACAAAATGTTAATGGAGTGCATAGCCCAAGAGTTTGAACGGCACGCTTACGTTTCTGAAAAGGTATTAAACGATTATGACAGGGATTTGTTTAAGAAACTGTCTGCCCGCGCGGGTTCTGTCTGCGATTATTACACATCGCTGAAGTTTTTGAGCGCGTGTTTGGAGAATTACCACGGTAAAAAAACCGTAATCTTGATTGACGAATATGATGTTCCGCTGGAAAATTCTTGGGTTTGCGGTTTTTATGATAATATGACCAATTTCATCCGTCCGCTCCTTAGTAGCGCGCTCAAGGACAACCAGCACCTAAAGATGGGAGTTATAACCGGATGCCTACGAGTCTCAAGAGAGAGTATATTTACGGGGCTTAACAATTTAGATACGGCTTCGGTACTCGACAATAAATATTCCGGCTATTTCGGATTCACACAGCGCGAAGTGGACGCAATGCTCAATTACTACGGTTTTGACGCTAAGACGCAAATTGTAAGGGATTGGTACAACGGCTATCTGTTTGGGAATACGGAGGTGTACAATCCGTGGAGTTGCCTAAAAGCCGTTGATTCTTGGATTACTGATATAAATGAGCGTCCAAGAGCATACTGGGTAAACACCAGCGGCAACGACATCATTCACGATATGATAGACAATATGAACGCCGAGGCAAAAGCCGGCCTTGAAACCCTAATGGC
>JAITFI010000042.1 GCA_031281485.1 Chitinispirillales bacterium
ATGACCGCGGCCTTGTGGGCGTCGCTGCCCTTGCCGCCGTGGGTTCCGCCCTCAATGTGCTTCTTGGCGTTGTCCCACGCGCCGCCGGCGTTGGACATGAAGAGCGCCATCATAACGCCGGAGACGGTTACGCCGGCGAGAACGCCGCCGAGCATCTGCGGGCCGCCGAGAAGACCTACGGTCACGGGCGTCAACACCGCTATGAGGCCGGGGACGATCATCTCGCGGATGGCGGCTTGCGTCGAAATGTCCACGCAACGGGCATAGTCGGCTTTGCCTGTGCCTTCCAAGAGGCCGGGGATCTGCTTGAACTGGCGGCGGACCTCCTCGATCATTGAGAAAGCGGCGCGGCCTACGGCGCCCATCGCGAAGGAGGAGAATAGGAACGGAAGCATCGCGCCGAGGAATAGGCCGATCATAACCATAGGCTCGGTAACGTCGATATTGACCTTTTTGCCGGTGAGGGCGAAGTAGCTTTCGCGGAAAGCCGCAAAGAGCGCTATTGCGGTGAGCGCGGCGGAACCGATGGCGAAGCCCTTGCCGATGGCGGCGGTGGTGTTGCCTACCGCGTCGAGTTTGTCGGTGCGCTTGCGCACGTCCTTCTCCAATTCGGCCATCTCGGCCAAGCCGCCGGCGTTGTCGGCGATGGGGCCGTAGGCGTCAACGGCCAGCTGAATACCGGTCGTGACAAGCATACCGAGAGCGGCTATGGCGATGCAATAGAGGCCGAGCCCCTCGCCGGCTTGGTGTTCGCCGAAAAAGTAAGCGATAAAGATTGCCGCGCCGATAGCGATAGTGGGGAACGCCGTGGACATCATGCCCGTGCTGAGACCGGCGATGATGTTGGTGGCGGGGCCGGTCTCGGAAGAGTCGGCGATCTTCGCCACGGGTTTCTTGCTCTCGGCGGTGTAGTATTCGGTCAGCATACCGATGGCGATACCGGCGGCCAGACCGCCGACAGTTGCTATGAATATGCCGTTTGTGCTTTCGGGAGCGATATATTTGACCAAGGGATAGGTGACAATAGCCATTACTATGCCCGCGCCGAAGGTGCCGGTATTAAGCGCCGCTTGTGGGTTGCCGCCCTCCTTGGTGCGTACGAAGAAAGTTCCAAGTATCGATATGATAATGCCCGCGCCGGCCAAGACGAGCGGCAGCACGACCAGCTCAACCCTGCCCGCGGCGGCGCCTAGAACCATCGAACCGATTATAGCGCCTACATAAGACTCGAAGAGGTCGGCGCCCATGCCGGCCACGTCGCCCACGTTGTCGCCTACGTTGTCCGCGATGGTCGCGGGGTTGCGGGGGTCGTCTTCGGGGATGCCGGCCTCGACCTTGCCGACCAAGTCTGCGCCCACGTCGGCGGCCTTAGTGTAGATGCCGCCGCCCACACGGGCGAACAGCGCTATCGACGACGCGCCCATAGCGAAACCGTTGAGGATGGGGAGGACCGTGGTGGTGAGGAGCGCGGCGGGGTCGCTGTTGCCGGGGCCGCCGAACACGAACCAGTAGACCAAAAACAGGGCGGTAATGCCGAGAACGCCCAAACCCACAACGCACATGCCCATAACCGTACCGCCGGCGAACGCCACGGCGAGCGCCTGGGAGAGCCCCTTGCGGGCGCCGTTCGTGGTACGCATATTGGCGGCCGTGGCGACGCGCATCCCGAAGAATCCGGAGAGCGCCGAACAGAAGGCGCCGACCGCGAACGAGACCGCGACGAGCCTTTGATTGTCCTTGTTACCGATGGCGAGCAAAATCGCGACGGTGACTACGAAGATGGCCAAAACCTTGTACTGGCGCTTCAAAAACGCCATAGCCCCGGTGCGGATCGCCGCCCCGATCTCCTTCATTTTGTCGGTACCGGCGTCCTGCTTGTTTATCCAAGCCGTCTTCCAGATGGCAAACAATAGAGCGACTACTCCTGCGCCAATCGACCCATACAGCAAATTTAAATCCATACAGCCTCCTATTAAAGAGTTGGTGTTTGGGGAGCAAAACAAAAAGATAAATAATATAATATATGGGCAAGTGCCGCAGCAAATTTTTTATCGTCCGGCCATAAAAAAAGGGGCGGGTTAAAAACCCGCCCCGACGGCATTGTCGATCTTAATTTATAATGCAAATAAAAACAGTTACTTCAAAGCCTCGTTCTCAGACGCCGTATAGAATCCCGCGTCAATAGGAATGTTGAGGTTTTCCTTGGTCACCAGAACAGGGTCCAGCAGGTACGCCTTAACAGTCTTCTTGCCGGTATTTCCCATCTCCGCCAAAGCGCCGTCCGCCAGCACCGCCCCGGGGATCTCCGGCTCCTGACCCTTCAGAATCTGGTCTGCCAATATGATCGCCGCCTCCGCGAGCTTGGAGGTGTTCTTGAACACGGTGCTCAACTGCTCGCCGGCCTTTATCAGCATAGCGGACTCGAACTCTGCGTCCTGGCCGGTAACCAAGGGCAGCTTGCCGCCCTTGTACTTCGCGTCGGCCCGGCAGGCGTCTATGATCGCGCGGGCGATGTGGTCGTTGGGGGCCAGCACCGCGTCTAAAGTCACGCTCTTCGCGTCCTCCTTGAGGAGGCCGACCATACGGGCCTTGGCCACCGTACCCTGCCAACCCTCCGTGGCGACCTTCGCGAAGTTATCCTTGTCGGCGGAGGTCTTGGGATAGGGGCCTACTACTTTGAGCACGCCCTTCTCAATGTAGGGGTTGAGCACGCTCATAGCGCCGTCGTAGAAGAAGAAAGCGTTGCCGTCCGTCAGCGAGCCGGCAAAGAGGGCGATGCTCTTGGGAGCCTTGGGATCGACCCCGTCAAGCCCCAGCGCCGTCGCCAGGCTCTGCCCCTGAAGCACGCCGACCTTGAAGTTGTTGAAAGTGATGTAGTAGTCGTAGTCCGCGGAATTCTGGATCAGCCTGTCGTAGGCTATCACAGCCACTTTCTTCTGCGCGGCCTCCGCGATCACGGGAGCGATGGCGTCGCTTATGTTCCCGACCACCAGCAGCTTGGCGTCCAACCCGAGAAGGGTCTGGATCTGCCTATTCTGTATGGACTGATCGGCGTCGCCGAACTGAAGCTCCGCGCGATACCCGCGCTTCTCCGCCTCCGCCTTGAGCGTCTCCCCGTCCTTCACCCAACGCGTGACGTGGGTTTCGGGAATGGCGATACCGATCAGCGTCGACACGGATGTCGAAGAGCCGGACTTCTTGCAACCACCCAAAAACATGGCGGATACCGCCACACCAACCAAAACTGCAGCAAAACGATTCATAAGTCCCCCTAATATTGATAGAGATATAAAAGTGATTATTATAATGACCAATAGTGACTATGACGATAAATATACCACACAGTTTGTAAATATAATATAATCCATACAAAAAAACATAATTTTTTTTGTAACTTCCGTAAAATCAAAGAAAAAGGGCGGGCCTTGCGGCCCGCCCCCCAAAATAAAACCGTACAAACCCGCGGCTACACCTTCTGCGCCGCCATGTGCTTGAGCAACTCGAGCTTCGCGGTCGTGTCCTTCTGCGCCGTTTCGATGAGCTGCTTGGAGGCTTCGGGATTGCTCTTCTGAAGGATCTTGTACCTGTTCTCCCCGTAGACGTAGTCCGACAAGGAGATTTTCGTCTCCACGCTGTCCAACTCCAACGGGTTCTTGCCCTGGTCTACGAGCGCCGGATTGTAGCGGTAGAGCGGCCAGTGGCCGGACTCGACCGCCTTCTTCTGCTCGTCGTAGCCGTTGATCATGTTTATGCCGTGGGATATGCAGTGCGAGTAGGCAAGGATGATCGCCGGCCCGTCGTAGGCGTCGGCCTCCGCGAAGGCCTTGATCGCCTGGTTCTGGTTCGCGCCCAAGGCCACGCGGGCTACGTAGATGTAACCGTAGCTCATCGCGATCATGCCCATGTCCTTCTTCTTGGTTGGCTTGCCGCTGGCGGCGAACTTGGCCACCGCGCCCATCGGCGTCGACTTGGAGGCCTGGCCGCCGGTGTTCGAGTAGACTTCGGTGTCCAAGACCAAGATCTTGACGTTCTTGCCCGCGGCCAAAACGTGGTCGAGGCCGCCGTAACCGATGTCGTACGCCCAACCGTCGCCGCCGAGAGCCCAAATCGACTTCTTAACCAAGTAGTCGATAACGCTGAGCAGCTCCTTGCTCGTCTCGTCGCCGCCCTTCTTGAGCAGATCCTTCGCCTTTGCCACGCGGGCGCGCTGGGCTTCGATCAACTCGTTGGAGGACTGGTCGGCGCCCAGGATTTCGCCGAGGACGGCTTTGAGATCGGACGAGCCGGACTCGGAAACCTTCTTGGCCAGCTCCTTAGCGTACTCCGCGAACTTGTCGACGGAGAGGCGCATACCGTAGGCGACCTCGGCGTTGTCCTCAAAGAGTGAGTTGTTCCACGTGGGGCCGCGACCGTCGGCGCGCTGCGCGTAGGGCGTGGTGGGCAGGTTGCCGCCGTAGATCGACGAGCAGCCCGTGGCGTTGGCGATGTAGAGCCTGTCGCCGACAAGCTGGGTGAGCAGTTTGACGTATGCCGTCTCGCCGCAACCCTGACACGCGCCGCTGAACTCGAAGAGCGGGCGGACAAACTGGCTGCCCTTGACGGTGGCCACTTTGAACTTCGCCGGATCGGTTTCGGGGAGATTGAGGAAGAAGCTCCAGTTGGCGGCCTCGGGGGCGCGCAACGGGGTCTGATGCTCCATCTTGAGGGCGGAGTCTTTGTTTTTGGCGTTGACCGGGCAGACCTTGACGCACAGCCCGCAACCCGAGCAATCTTCGGGGGCCACCTGCAACGTGTACTTCAACCCGGCAAGCTCCTTGCTGCCTTTGACGTCCGCCGACTTGAACGTCGCCGGAGCGCCGCTCAGCTTCGACGGGTCGTAGGCCTTAGGCCTGATACACCCGTGCGGGCAGAGCAACGAACAAGTGCCGCACTGGATACATCCCTCCGGCACCCAAACGGGGATGCTGAAACCCTCGGCGAGGTTGCGCTTCTCGTACTGCGTCGTGGCTGACGGCCAAGAGCCGTCGGCGGGCATTTTCGAGACGGGGAGGTTCTCGCCCTCCTGCCTGATGATAGTCGCCGTAACGTCCTTCACGAAAGGAGTGGCGTCGTCCGAAACGACCTTGCGCTCCTCTACGGGCTTGGTGGGCGCGGACGGGTAGCTGACCTTCTGTATGCCTTTTATCGCCCCGTCTATGGAGGCGATGTTCATGTTCACAATGTCGTCGCCCTTCTTCTTGTATGTCTTCTCTATGGCGTGCTTGATGTGGTCGATGGCGACCTTTTCGTCGATTACCTTGGCGATCTCGAAGAAAGCGGTCTGCATGATCGTATTGACGCGGTTGCCCAAACCGACTTCCGTCGCGATTTTCACGGCGTCGATCACGTAGAAGTTGACCTTCTTGTCGATGATTTGCTTCTGCACCCAGCCCGGCAAGTGATCCCACACCGCGTCCTTGTCGTACTCGGAGGTGAGCAGGAAGTTGCCGCCCTCTTCCAAGTTCTTCAGCATGTCGTACTTCTCCATGAAGGTGAAGTTGTGGCAGGCCACGAATTGGGCGCTGGTAATGAGGTACGGGCTGCGGATCGGCTTCGGCCCGAAGCGCAGGTGGGAAGTCGTCATCGTTCCCGCCTTCTTCGAGTCGTAGACGAAGTACCCCTGCGTGTAGAACGGGGTGGTGTCGGAGATGATCTTCATACTGTTCTTGTTGGCGCTGATCGTACCGTCGGAGCCCAATCCGTAGAACAAGGCGCGGTGGACCTCATGGGTCTCGATGGTGAACTTATGATCGAAGTCGAGCGACGCCTTGGTCACGTCGTCGTTTATACCTATAATAAAGTGGTTCTTCGGCTTGTCTTTGCCCAGTTCGTCGAACACGGCCTTGACCATCCCCGGCGTGAACTCGGCGGAACCCAGACCGTAGCGGCCGCCCACGACCTTCGGCATAGCCTTGAACTTGGAACCGCTCTCCTCAAGCGACTCGCCGATGGCGGTGCGTACGTCTTCGTACAGCGGCTCGCCCAAAGACCCCGGCTCCTTCGTCCTGTCGAGCACGGCGATCTTCTTGACCGTTTCGGGCAGCGCGGCGACGAGCGCGGCGGCGTCGAACGGGCGGAACAAGCGCACTTTGAGCACGCCGGTCTTATCGCCCTTTTTGTTGAGGAAGTCGGAGGTCTCGTGAACCGTGTCGGCGCCCGAGCCCATGATGACGATAACCTTCTCCGCCTTGGGATCGCCCTCGTAGTCGAAGAGGCGGTACTGGCGCCCGGTTATTTTGGCGAACTTGTCCATGTACTTCTGCACGATGGCCGGACACGCGTCGGTGTACTTGTTGACCGTCTCGCGCCCCTGGAAATAGACGTCCGGGTTCTGCGCCGTGCCCTTGATGAAGGGGTGGTCGGGGGACATAGCCCGGGCGCGGAACTCGCGGACGCGGTCCATGTCGATCATCGCCTTCATATCGTCTAAAGTGAGTTCGTGTATCTTTTGCAGTTCGTGGGAGGTCCTGAAGCCGTCGAAGAAGTGCACGAACGGCACGCGGGCCTCAAGCGTCGCCGCGTGGGCGATGAGGGCGAAGTCCATTGCCTCCTGCACGGTGGTGGAGCAGAGCATGGCGAAGCCCGTCTGCCTAACCGACATCACGTCGCTGTGGTCGCCGAAGATGGAGAGGCCCTGACAGGCCAGCGCGCGGGCGGAGACGTGGAAGACGGTGGGCGTGAGCTCGCCCGCGATCTTGTACATATTGGGGATCATCAGCAGGAGACCCTGCGACGCCGTGAAAGTGGTGGTCAGAGACCCGGCGCAGAGCGCCCCGTGGACGGCGCCCGCTGCCCCGCCTTCGGACTGAAGCTCGGCTACGTGCGGGATCGTCCCCCAAATGTTCTTCTCGCCCGCCGACGACTTCTCCTCGGCGGTCTCGGCCATAGGGGAGGAGGGCGTGATGGGGTAAATGGCGATAACTTCGGTTACAGCGTGCGCGACGTGGGCGGTGGCCGAGTTACCGTCGTGCGGGACCATCTTTTGTGAATCGGACATAAATTTACTCCTGTGCTTTTGGGTGTTTATGGATGGACTAAGGTTAAAATCAACATTAAAAATTAACTTATTAATATATATTATGGGCAGGGGATAAGTGTAAAATTTTATAATACGGAGATTTTTTGACCCGTCCGGCGCCGACCGCTACGGCCATGTATTATATTATTAACGTTGCTTTAATCTTCTAACTAACAGAAAGGGGCAGGATATGGCCAAGGGTATGAATGGCGGCGCGCAGATGAAAGCAAAACCGACAACAAAGGCCTCGGCGACGGTAAAGAAAACGGTCAAGAAGCGCACTAAGACGCTGGCGTCGGCTAAGGCGGTCAGGGACACATCCGAGCCGAAGCGCGTTAAGGTGCCGCTCGCCGAGGTGAAGATGCTGGCGGCGATAGCGGAGAAAAAGATAAAGGCGACGAAAAAACTGACGGCGGCGGAGAAAATCGAGAGGCTTGAGGATTTGGCGGATACGCTGGAAAGGGCAAAAAGATTTGGGGGGCTGTCAAAATGCGGCGTGTGGGGGATAAACCACTCGCACGTGCCTGTCGAACCGTACGATAGGAGCTTGTTGGAATCATGAGATCGGAACGCTATTTGATTGATTCGAATATCCTTTACTTCCGCGCCACCGATAAAAAACAACTCACGGCGGAAGTAAAGTATATTCTTGAAGATACCGGCAACCGCATATACGTTCCGTCTAAGTGCGTGGAGGAACTGGTATACTTACGGCAGTCCGGAAAACTCGGCGTCAATGTTTGGAAGTCCGCCGAGGATATCGTCGGGTATATTAAAGACGAAATGTCCTACGGGATAAAATACGTCGCGGAAGAACACCTGCTGAAACTTGCCCAACTGCCGCTCTTCCCGGAACACAAAGACCCCACCGACAGAATCATTATCGCGCAGGCTATCACCGAAAAGATACCGATTATCAGCAGCGACAGGCAATTTTTGGAGTATCGGAAAGCGGGGCTGGAGTTAGTTTACAATAAGAGATAAAATGGGGCAAGACCGCCGATACGGCGATCCGGCCCCGCAGAGACGGGGGCGCGGGGGCGGGGGGAAAACGACCCTACGATGTCGCGGTAATTTCCTTTTGTATCATCTCCGAAACGAGTTCCGTAGGCGTTTTATGCGTTGCGAACGCCTTGCTCCTAAGGTACGCCGCCGATGCGTCGTCTATCGCTATTATGTGCGCTACGTTGCGCCTCCAATTACTCCACGCGCCGGTTCCGTTTGGGCCTGGGGCGGGCGGATTCTTCGTGTACTCTTCGTCGAGAGCGTCGGCTTGGGCTTCTTCCGCTTCCGTCATTTTTACTGTCCTCTCCTATCTTTGTTTAATAACGGAAGTTCAACCCTCATAATGACCTTTACATGAGATGATGACTACATTCTTATCGCCGTCGCTAGTGTAAACAAGGCGGTTCGCGTCGTCTATCCGCCTGCTGTATTCTTTCCTGCCCTTTAGAACCTCAGGTTTGCCGATTCCATCCGCGAAACCGTCCCGCTGTATGCTTTTGATAAGTTCATTTATGCGCTTTAACGTTTTTTTATCGCCATGCTGCCATTCGGTGTACTCCCTGAAACCGTCCTCTGTGAATGTTACCCTCATGTAGCCATCTCCTCAAGTTCCTCCATCGTCTTAACCACCAACCTGCCCTCCGCAACCTGCCGCGACGAACGGTCTATCTTTTCGAGGTACTCGGCGTTCCTCTTCGCCTTTTCCAACTCGTTGTAGTCCCTCTCGCTCAATACCACCAAGTTCTGGCTCTGCGGTTGAGCGATAAGAACACGCTCTCCGGAATCTATGATTTCGCTGATACGCCCGAAATCGTTATGCAAATCTGCCGTTCTAAGCGCTAACATAAGTGCCGCTCCTTTTGGGGTACGTTTTCTATAAGATAATATTTGGGGACAACGGATGTCAAATTAAAATAAAACGGGGCCGACTGCTGATACGGCGATCCGGCCCCGATGAACGTCACAGCTTTACATCTCACTTATACTCAATCAGTCCTATATGTACGCAACGGGCAGGCCGCCGACGTTATGGACAGTGGTGGCTTCTTTTCCAACTATCAAAATCAATCTTTATGGCTATAATAACATAAGGTTCATTACTATCAAGCCATACCGTGTATTTGTTATTGGAAATAGTATACTGATATTGAAATTCCATATCACTGTCATTAATCCTGGCACCCGTGTAAAGAGTCGAACCAACCGTACGCCAAGTTTGGGTACAGCTTTCACCTTGCACCCAGCAACTTCCGGTATTATTATTCACTGATAAAATCACAGTACATAATTCGCCTGATGATTTGTAACGATAGACTTGCCCAAATATCGATGTATCGGGAACGGTTGTATTCCCGTTCACTGTCATAGAAAGCATCAACCAATCCCCAGTAATATCACCACCCAATCCGCCGCCCCCACCCGACGAATTATCCCCACCTTCCCCGCCCGACGGATTATTATTCCCCCCGCAACCCGACAACCCTACCGCAACTACCGCCGTCAACAGCAACAGCGCCCGCCACAACTTTGTAAAGGTAAAGATTTTCATAATGCAATCCCCCCGTTAGTTAAATGAATATGATGATTGATAATTATTTATCGTTGTCCGATTATTGCGCACGTTGTCTGAACTAGGATTAGTAGGATTAGAAAACAGATTATAGGATTAAAAATCAACGTCAACGTCAAAGGCACCACCCCGGCGCTTCGCGCCTCCCCTCCGAGGAGGGGAATTAACTTCAACATCAACACAGACGCCCCGCTTTTGACGTTTAATCCTATAATCCTTATAATCCTACGAATCCTAATTCAGACATTTTTTGAACTAATGTCTAAAGAAAACCATCGTTTAATGTATACAAGGATTGATACCAAAAAACGTCGAAAATGGGGGTAAAAAGGGGGTTGGGCCGGGATTTTGAGTGTATAAAATAAACGATCCTTTAATTTATACATCAGCGTAGCCTACTAATATAATTCATGGGGAATAGGGGAGTCAACGGTAGATGAAAAAATCCGCCCCCTCCGGTCCGCGCCTAAAGCCGTCAAAACCCTTTATTTAACCGGAACGCTGTTGTAGTAGAGTTCGTCGGGGCATATATCCTGCCCGTGTATCCACTCGATGCTCAGTCCGGCGGGTTTGACGGTGTCGAACAGGGCCGGGATTTTCAGTTCCTTGTACGCTTTGAAGTCAAGATACGGTTTGACGTCGAAAATCCGTTCCTCACCGTTACCGAAGGTCACTAGCACGTGGTAGTCGGGCTGCGGGACGGCTTTTACGGCTCTGGGAGGCATAGGGAGCGTTAGGAGCGACATAAATTACCTCAATCCCTCGATTTTGACGATTTCGTGACTTTCATTCCACGCCCTCCAAGCGGCGTTAAGTTCTTCCCTATGCAAGTCACACCAAACTTCAATCATTTTACTTTTATTCTTGGGTAACTCCCCCTTAATAAGGTTACCGTCCAAATCGAAGACGGCACTGAACTCGGCATATATGGCATGAAAGTGCGGAGTATTATGTTGTCCGCCCGCTTCGCTATAGATGTAGATCAATATCCCGTAAAAATGCGATATTAACGGCATTCTAACCCCTTTTTTTGGTCAAAACCACAATATGGACGCCCCCCGCCCCTTCACAACACAATATATATAATAGATTTTAACGTCTAAACGCAAATTTTTTGTTAAAAAAACGTCTTTCTTGCCGATAACCATAGCAGGAAGAAGGAGTCTTCCGGGCCGAATCCGGCTCTATCACAACTAAAACAGGGAAGGGGTATTATATGAAAATCGCGTCTTCTGGTATCGGTATGCAGGCTTCGTCCGTCACGGCGAAGAGTTATTCTGTTTTCGAGAAAACCACCTTAAACAACGGGGCGGCCGCCGGTCAAAATCGGTTCCAGTTTAGCGGGATGGGGAGTTTCGGCAAGATACAGGATAAGGCCATAATCACCACAAACGGCGACGGTACGAAAGGTTTGAGCTTCAACGCGCCGCCGGCGCCGCCCAAAAACAACGGGGCGAAGCCCTCGGCGGAGCTTTTGGACGCTCTAAGGCAGCAGGCGCAGGATCAGTTGGCCCAAAGGGATGACCTTCTTGCAAGATCGACGACCGGGCCGGGGCCGGGGTACAAGGTGGAGCTGCCGGATAAGCAGAAGATGATGCTCATGATGCTGGAGCGGCTGACGGAGGCGATTACCGGCAAAAAGCACAACTTCAACCCGAGCGTCGTCAACCCGTTCGAAAACACCCCCCAGCAGCAGGGAGCCGTGTCCTTGCAGCAGACGTTCAGCCAGATCTTTGCGGCGAGGAGCGGCGTAACGGTCAACGCGCAAGCGCAGCAGCCGCAGGCCATGGCCACCGTCCAGAGGACCGAAACCTACCAAGAGTACCAGAGCATGTCCTTCAGCGCCTCCGGCGTGGTCAATACCGCCGACGGGCGGCAGATCCAGTTCGACCTGAACGTCAATATGAGCTACGAGTTCTATTCGCAGAACTCGTCGACCATAGAGCAGGCGGTGTCGGTCGGCAAGCTCTGCGACCCGCTCGTCATAAACATCGGCAGCAACATGGCGGAGTTTACCGACGAACGGTACGCCTTCGACATAGAGATCGGCGGCGACTTGGAGAACATCTTCATGCCGACCGGCGGCTCCGGCTTCTTGGCCTACGACAAAAACGGCAACGGCAAGATAGACGACGGCTCGGAACTCTTCGGCGCGACGAGCGGCAACGGCTTTGCGGAATTAGCGGCGTACGACAGCGACAAGAACGGCTGGATCGACGAGAACGACGCGATATTCGCGGCGCTGAAGATTATGTCCGTTGACAAGAAAACCGGCGAGTTCATGATGATTTCGCTCAAAGACGCGGGCGTGGGCGCGATATTCCTCGGCTCGGTGGCGAGTAATTTTGAGATAAACAGCGCAAACAATGAGACGCAGGGGATTGTCAGGAAAAACGGGGTTTTCTTGTTTGAGAATGGGGTAGCGGGGTCGATACAGCATATTGATTTGACTTATTAAAGTCAAAGTCTTTAAAGCCTTAAAATCAAATTCTTTAAAATCATTTTTAGACGAAAGGGCGCGTAAACGCGCCCTTTCATAGAATATGCGGGGCTAAACCCCGCATATAAAGTCAAAATCAAAGTCACTGGATTGCTTCGTCGCTTCGCTCCTCGCAATGACGGTCATCGCGAGCGTAGCGAAGCGATCCAGTGTTTTGATTTGGTTTTTGACTTTGATTTTATCTATGCGGGGTTTAGCCCCGCATAGCCTATGAAGCCCCGAAGGGGCTTCGTCTAAAAAAGATTTTAAAGAATTGGCTTTTTTAGGCTTCGTCTAAAAAAAAGAATTTGACTTTAAAGATTTTGATTTATTTCTCCGTAAGGCTGAAAACCCCGTCCCAATCTGCTACCGGCGGGTGATCTTTATAATATGTGCAACGGTTGGCGTAGAGACGGGCGGGGTAGTCGTTGGGAAAAGTCTTCATAACGTTGTTGAACGCTTCTCCGGCGTCTTTCCAATTGCGGGCTTCAAACAAGTCAAGCGCTTTGTGGAATAGGTACGTCAACTCGAACATCGCGTCTGTCGCGTCGGTTTTTGTCTCCAATATTTCTTGTAGGTGCACCGCCTCGTTTATACCTACTAATTTTACTTTGTCCAACCGCCTTGTGAGAAAACGGTTCTTCGTCTCTTGTATGGTGGAGTCGGAGGCTAGCACCCACGTTCCGTACATCTTGTTTACGCCCTCCAAGCGCGAGGCCACGTTCACCGCGTTGCTGATGATCGTGTAGTTCATCTTCTTCTGCGTTCCCATGTTTCCCACAACCATGTCGCCTGTGTTTATGCCGATGCGGGTTAAAAGCGGCGACGGGCTTATACCTTTTTCCAAGACGTACCTGTTTATATCGTTCTCCATCCTTTTCATGATTACGGCGGCCGTGCAGGCCCGTATGGCGTGGTCGGCAAGCTCAAGCGGCGCGCCGAAGAAGGATATTATGGCGTCGCCCTGGTATTTGTCTATAGTGCCCTTCTGATCCAAAAGGACGTCGCTCATGGTGGAGAGGTAGTGGTTGAGGAGGTCTACCAAATGCTCAGGGGTCAGAACCTCCGCAATGCCGGTAAAGTTTTTGACGTCGGAAAAGAGGGCGGTCATGTGGCGGTTGACCCCGCCTAGTTTCAGGCGGGCCGGATCGGATATGACCTCGTCCACTACGTCGTCCGACAGGTAGGTGGAGAAGGCCTGCCGCATGTTGTTGTTGAAGTACTGGAGTTTGAGGTGCGCCTCTTCGGTCTCCCGCGCCTTCTTGCGGTACACAAGTATCGCCAAAACTCCGAAGATCATCGAAACGGCAAGGGCGAAGATCTGGAGCGCCATCATTACAAGCGAGTTTCTGCGGATGTCGAAAAAAACCTTGTCGCCTATATCCACACCCGCGACGCAGTAGAAGGCGCCGCTCGAATCGTACACAGGGGCAAAGCCCGCCAGAAGGTTCTCCCAGCTCTGGTCGTGGGCGCCGAGCTCCGTCGCGGTCACGTTTCCGGCCAAAGCCTGCCTCGCGATATCGCCGATCTTCAAAATCTTATCCGGCCCCACCTCGGTTTCCGGGTCAAAGTCGTTGTCGATTATGTACTGAAAGTTGTCTTTGTCGTATTCGCGAAAGTAGTAAACGTACTTAACCTTGTACTTCTCCGCAAACTGCACCAAACGGTACTTTAGATCGCGGTAAGCGGTGTTTTTCGTGTCCGCCGGAGTTTTGAAGTGATCCAGCTCTTCCGTGGGGATTTCAAACGCCGCGATTTGGGCCACGGTTTTCAGATGGTTCTGATTCGCCTCGGTGATCATCTTTTCATAGCGTTTCATCTGAATCTGCACCGCCATTGAGATGAAGAACACCATAAGCGCCGAGACGAAAAAGAGGCCGAGCGTCAGCGGTGTTTTAAGCCTGTTCATCAAACTCTTCCAAAAAACGTTCGGTTGCTTCGGCTCTAAATCATCGTCCAAGTACGTATCCATATATAGATCCGTCAGCCTTTCTTTATGCATAGTATAGCAATAGCCAATGTCCGTAATTTGCGGATTTTTACAATAATTCTATTAATATACATTATGACCGCGGTATTACGCAATAATTTTGTCAAAACGGGAATGAAAATGACAATCTGCGGGTATGTTTTTGGGTAAGGTCAAAAATTCTGGATTGGTGAAGCCAACCTAGAGCTTTCAATCCTATAATCTGTTTTAAATCGTTTCGATAACATATTGAAAAATAAGGCAGTTACAACTTACTGTGGCGGCGCTTTGGAGACTAACCGGAGACACACGCCATAAAAAAAGGTGAAACGGACAAGTAAAATGCTTGCGGTGTTCGCAGTAGCGGGTTTTGGGGTCGCCCGTGTCTTGGGCGTAGTCGCAGTCGGCGCTGTATGCGTAGCGGTGCGGTGCGGGGCGCGGCGACTGTTAGTAGCCGCTATATGCCCAAAATATCTTTGACTTGCCTCTCCGAGAGGTCAACGGCTTTAGCAATGGTATCAATGCCAATGCCTATCCGGTAAAAGTCCTTAATGTTTTTACGCCGTTCTTCGTCCCGGCCTTGTAATAGGCCTTTTTCGTGTGCTTCTTCTTTTGCGACTTCCATGTCTAGTTCGTAATCCCATTCATTCTGCGACGAGCATTTTTATAACCTCCTCTTTATGGCGGGTTAAAAAAATTGTTAATATTCCTTTTTTTATACAGTTTTCTATGGCCTTTTACATTGCCAATTCGGGGCTTATCCCTTCTTCTTTGTTGGCTTCGCGTACCTCTTCGACAAACGCCACGTAATCACGGAGCAGCGGGCTTTACGATTTCCGCGCTGTAGCCTTTGTTGATATTGCGTACTTGTACTCTCAATTCCAAGTATAGCGGTTCTTTCGATATGTCAAAGTCTTTGAATAAATCGGATAAATAGGTATTCTTCAAAATCCTTTATATTTTCTTCGCCGTTGTAGAGGGCAATGAATACCGGTTTGGGGATGGGTATCTTCTCTTTCTTGTACAAATCTTTCTTGTCGTATAGGTGATTGTATATTTCGCTGATGTAGTGCAGCATACGCAGCGGCATATTTTTATTGATTGTCGATTGGTGTTCGATTAAGACGATGAGCTTATCGTCCAGTACAAACGACAGGTCGTTGAGCTTGCCGCCTAATAGCGCGTTTTGGAGAGTTGTCTTTTTTATAGGCGAATTGGGATTGATTTCTTTACCTAACATAGCGCCGACCGCGCCGGCAATATCGCGGATGGCTTCCTCTTCGTTGAATAGGAGCGTGAAGACGGAGTTTTTGAACTCGCGATTTACCTTTGGCCCGGCGTTTAGATCTTCCGACATTTGATACGATCCTTTTCTTGGTAAATCGGCTCATTGCCCGTTAATAGTATACATTATGGGCTGGGGAGTTGCCAAAAAAACTGAACAGAGCGGGTTGGCCGGCCCTCGAAGGTGGGGCGGCGGGGGGTTATGGTCGGCCACGCATGGCGGCGGGTGGGGGATCGAAGTCTAGCCGCGCCAAGTGCGCGTGGCCGGGGCGGGGATTGATATTTCAACAAAATGGTGGAGGTTCGGGTGGGTCGGCGGAATTTATATTTGATACATCGGGCCGGACGGGCGGGTTTCATCTGAAAAGGGGGATTTATGAGCAATGTTATGACGGTATTGTTGGCGGCGGCGTTGGTTGTCGGTTTGGCCGGGTCTGCGGTGGCGCAACAGACAGGAACGTTCACCGACGGCAGGGACGGGCAGACCTACAAAACGGTGAAGATTGGGAAACAGACTTGGATGGCGCAGAATCTGAATTATAAGGCGGATAGTTCTTGGTGCTATGATAACAACGCCGATAATTGCGACAAATACGGCAGGTTGTACGACGGGTGGACCGCGAAAAAGGTTTGCCCCGGTGGATGGAAGTTACCGTCTAATCAAGAATGGGAGAGTTTGTTGACGACGGTGGGTGGAAGAAAGACCGCTGGCAAAAAGTTGAAGTCAAAAAGCCGTTGGAACGAAAATAAGGGGATGAACGGCAACGGTACGGATGATTTCGGCTTTTCGGCCTTGCCAGGCGGCGGCCGGGCCTCGGACGGCAGTTTCTACCACACCGGCAACGACGGCTATTGGTGGACGGCTACGGAGCGATGGGACTACTACGCCTACCGCCGATATATGTACTACGCCTACGACAGCGTGGGCGAGGACGACAACCTCAAGAGCTTCGGGTTTTCCATCCGTTGCGTCGCGGACAGACCGTGATTTATATTACTGCTTACACCTATTATCCCTAACCCGCCGAAAAAAGTTTGGGCGTGATCGGGACGGGGCGGCGGGGGTTGCGGTCGCCGTCGCGGTGTTGGTTTCGGGGGTGGGGCCGCCCTTTTTGTTGCTATGCGCCTACCGCGTTGGCGAGGCATCCGGCCATCTGCATATCTTTTTGCAACCGCCTGATCTTTTCGTGTATCTCTTTCGGCGGCGTAAACCTGCCTGGGTATCTGGTCACTAAGCGGTCGGCCTCGGCGTCGATCTCAGCGCCGGTGAGATTTTTTAATATCTCTTTCCGGTCCTCTGTCCGGTCGCCGCGCTTCACAATGTCCTTGCCGAGTATTTTCTCGACTGTTCGTATTGTTGCGCTCATGATAAGCCGCCTTTCAAAAATCTAAAGGGTTTATGACTTTTACCGCCGTAAAATTCGGTTTGGAATACCTATTTATAAAATCTAAAATTGTTCATAATATAATATACATTACAAACGGGGGAATTGCTGAAAAAAGTTTGGGAGCGGGGTGCGGGGCGGGCAGAAACGGCGGTTTTTGGGGGGTATCGTCAAAATAAAAAAGCAAGAATAGAGCGGCGCGAGGCTTATTGTCAAAATGATAAATGCAAAAAAATAATACACGATAAAAATGGTTAAAAGACTGTTGCGGAGTACGGAAATTAGTGCTATATTCACACTATAATAGGCTTGTATAAAATAATAAATAGATAAAATAAAAGTAACAAATTTCCGCCGTTGAGGTGTTATATACAATATGGGCGGTATAACACGTCATAAAAACCTAAATTTTTTAGAAAGGAGGCCGTTATGATTGCAACGGTCAAGTATTGGGCGGCGGGGGTTGCGGTCGCCGTCGCGGTGTCGGTTTCGGGGGCGTGGGCGCAGGAGTGGTCTTGCGGGGCGAGCCTTACGTGTACAAAGGCAGGCGATACGCTTACGGTCAGCGGAACGGGGGCTATGAAAGATTATGTTCCTAGTATGACCGAACTTGGCGACGCCCCGTGGGGCGGCGGGTTACGCACGGTTGTTATAGGGGAAGGCGTAACATATATCGGGCAAAGCGCGTTTAAGGGTAATAGTAATCTGAAAGAGGTAACCGTTTCCGCGGCGAATCCTCCCAATGTCGGCGCTATGGCGTTCAATATGTCGCCTATCGGCTCTGCTATTTTGCGCGTTCCGCAAAACAGCGTAAACACCTACAAAACCGCAGATGTATGGAAAGACTTCGGCTATATCAACCCGTCCACCGTAACGTTTAACTATGCGCAAAATGATGTTACTCCAACTACGCAGTTGGTTAGTTACGGGGACACCATAAATGAGCCCGCCGATCCCGTCCGTGCCGGCTTTGTCTTTGAATATTGGTATTCTGATGCGCCGCCGTCGAATCCGTTCATTGGGGTTATGCCCAGCGCTTGGGATTTCAGTACCGTCGTGCAGTCCGACATGACGCTCATCGCCAAGTGGACATCAAGCACGTCCGTCTTAGTTAAAAACTCCCCGAACGTCGCCAACATCGCCGTCCGTCAAACCGGCCGCGTGTTGAAAATATCAACGCCTAACCGCGCCGCCGCTCGGTACGGCGTGGAACTTTACAGCGTCTCAGGCAAGCGTCAAAAAGTATCGCCGGTTTATCATACTGACGGCCTGATAACCGTGGCTCTTCCTCACGTTGCGGCGGGGTCTTACATTCTCAGGGTGGGCGACGGGAAGAGCGGGACGGAGAGGCGGGTCTTGGTGAGGTAACAAATTTCCGCCGTTACGGTGTTTTATTGATATGGGCAACGCTATTTAACAATTAATATGGATATACGAACCATGAAACACGCTCGTATCTTGGCGGCCGCCTTGATGTTATTGACGGCATTGACGGCGGCGGCGAACCCTGTCCGGCGCTACCTGCTATCCGCCGGCGCTAACAACGGCGGCAAGGATCGCGTTTTGCTGCGGTACGCGGTTAGCGACGCGACGGCGTTTGCCGCCGTGATGACCGAGATGGGCGGGGTGGAGCGGAAGAACGCGATAGTCCTCTCCGATCCGAGCGGCCGGGAACTTCTCGGCGGCATCGCGAAATTGAACAAAATTATGGCGGACGCCAAAGTCGCGAATCCCGGCATACGCGGCGAGGTCTTTGTCTATTACAGCGGCCACGCGGACGAAAATGGGCTTAAACTCGGGGCGGAGACGCTCGGTTGGTCGGAGTTCAGGAACGCGGTTAGCGGCTTTGACGCGGAGGTGAGGATAGCGGTGCTTGACGCGTGCGGGGCGGGGGCGATAACGCGCGCAAAGGGCGGCGTGGCGCAGCCGGCTTTTCTCTCCGACGCGAGTTCCAACATGAAAGGTTACGCTTTTTTAACATCGAGCAACGAGAATGAGACCAGCCAGGAGAGCGACCGTATAAAGGGGAGTTACTTCACCTACGCGCTGTTAAGCGGTATGCGCGGCGCGGCGGACATGACCGGCGACGGAAAGGTGTCGGTCAGCGAGGCCTATCAGTACGCCTTTAACGAGACGTTGCAATATACGCAGAACACGCGGGCCGGAACGCAGCATCCGAGCCGCGATATGAATTTGGTGGGAACCGGCGACGTCGTGATGACCGATTTGCGCGAGACGAGCGCGGCGCTCTCTTTGGACGTAAATCTTGAGGGCAGATTCTTCATACGGGATAAGAACGGAAATTTATTCGCCGAACTGCGCAAATATCGCGGACGGGCGATAGAACTCGGTATGCCGCCGGGGAAGTACTCGATAGAGGCGGAGACGCCCTCGCTGTCGTGGATGAGCGGCAACGTGGAGATTGCGGCAAACAAGAGGGCGGTGCTGTCTATGAGCGACATGAAGGCAATGGAGAGGAAGACGGGCGTGGCGCGGGGCGATGATAATGCGGCGTACAGCGAGAATACGCCCATAGGCCGCCTATTTAATAACATCATCGGTAAAACTATTTACGGGTTGTCGTACTATGTGGAACTCGACGGTCTGATGGACGTTTCGGTTTATGCGGGTATGCCGTGGCTGTACGCGCAATTTGAGTACGCTCAGCCCATAGGCTCTTTGGGCAGACGGCCCAAAGCGTACGGGGGCGGCCTCGGCACACGGTTTGGGATGGCCGCGCCGTTTTACGTTAATTCGGATCTTTTGCTGATGAAATTTTACGGTGATGTCGATACGCTTTTTGACACAGACGGGATGTTCGACGATCCTGTTTTGGGAAATACAAAAGGCTTGGTTACGGAGCATAAGCGCCAAAGCAGCAACTACCTATTTAAATTGCGATTGGGCGTAAATTACGCTCCGATACGGTACGCGGCGTTCTCCGGCGGCGCGTATTTGAATTGCTTGGTCGCCGACAGGAACGACGAATTTATTATCATACCTAAACCGGGCGTAACTAGCGGGGCTAATGGGGATTCGCCGCCAAACAGGGAACAACAGGTCGACTATCACGAAACCAAAATACGCGTGTGGCCTGGGGTGTACGCGGGGATAACGGTGTTTGTGAAATAGCGGTAACACATTTCTATGTCTCTGGCAAGCGCGGGTATAAAAAGCCTAACGTTCCAATTCCAAACTTTTTTTCGGTAATCCCCCCGCTTGTTATGAGTTTGCGCATTGTGGTTGATCCTTTTGGCAGTAATATAAATCATGGTCTGCCGACGACGCCTTCCGTCTAAATATGATTCTAAAGATTTTGATTTAATGGGTTTAGCCCCCGAACTATCTATCGTGACGCGGATAAACGCTCTCGCGGAGGTCGAGGGCGCGGAGGCGTGCTATGTTTCAATAACTTCTTCCGGCGTTCACGCGCCCACCGTTTCGGCGCGTCGGGCGGCGGCTTCCGCCTCTTCCATCCGCCGCATCTTTTCCCGGAACGCTTCCGCCGTTATGCCTCTGTCGGGATTTTCGGCTTGTATGCGCATGATGTCCGCGTCGATTTCCGCGCCTGTAAGGTTTTTCAATACCTCACGCCGCTCTTCAGTCCAATTGCCGCGTTTTACCGTCGCCATGATTAACCGCCTTTCAAAAGTCTAAAGGGTCTATGACTTTTACCGCTGTCAAATTATTCTTTGCGCACCTTTTTATAAACTTCTCGTCCGTCGTCAGCAGGAAGTCTGCCCCTGCCGCTTCTGCCGCCGCGAGGTGGCGTGCGTCCATCGGTTTCAGACCCATTGATTCCAATTTCCGCGCCCTTACGATGATTTGCGGGGAATATTGGATATTGTCGTCGATGGACTCTTTATAACTCTGTTCAGCCGCCCGTCGCTTTTCGTCGTCGGGTATCTTACTGATTTCAGCCTCTCCGACGAAACTGCCGATAACGATGTATCCGTCCTTTTTCCGGTTGTTGATGATGAGCCTGATTTTGTCGGCTTGCGCGTTCACTTTGGGCGACGGGTCGCCGTCGAATAAGCGGCTGTTGCAACAATTATCAATATATACGACCAGCGTTCTATTCATGCCCTGCCGTGCCTCCTGCTATATAATATACATTACGGACGGCGGGATTGCAAAAAAATGTCGGACGTGGGAAGATTACCGACTGACTGCCGCCGTAGTCAGTATGAGTTTGCGCATTATGGTTGATCCTTTTGGTTAATCGAGATTAGATTAGCGCTTATTTCTTATAATCTATATATTTATCAAGATAAAAATCATCCGAACAAAAGTCTCGTAATCTTATCGGTTTTTTGATGGTTATATTACTCCAAGTTTCTTCAAATTTTATACATTCGTATCCTTTGTATTTCGCGCAGGTTTTCACTAGTTGTTTCTTTGTTAGAAAATTGATACTACGTTTGTTGTCATGGGAAAAACCCTCACATCCGTCACAACCGTTATCATTGCCGATTAACTCAAATTCGGAGTTCCTATGCCGAAAAGTATAGATCACATCGTTGTTTTTATCGCTGTAACTGATGTACAGATTGCCCTTTTTTACACTAACCAATATGTAGGGGGAAGGAACTACATCCTCCGATTCAAAACACCGGCGGTTTTCCTGCACACGTCGATAATCGTTGCCGTCGCTGAAAAGAATCAATAAACCGCGGGGGTTGAGGTCTACTATTTCGTCGAATCCGGGGTTGCTCCCGAAGTTCTTTTTGTCGGTCGCCTTGATGATAAGGAC
>JAITFI010000076.1 GCA_031281485.1 Chitinispirillales bacterium
TCCATAAATAATCCCCCTTTTTGCGCTCTTTGGCTTGGGTCAGATTAATTATGATGCAACGAATGGGTTCGAGGCAAGTTTTTCTTCGGCTTCGGTCAGGTTTTTTATGATGCAATTCGACATAGTTTGGCGGAATTGCTTAAAAACCCCAAAAAGCCTCTGACAAAAAATCAGTGGAATAATTTTGGCAAGCTCTATATGGGAATGACGAATGACGATAAATTAGCCGCCGAGGTTGATATTGGTCCGGCAGTTAAGAGGCGCATTAAAGAGATAAAAGAGAAAGGGACGTATCGTCGGTGATTTCCTTAAATGCGGGGCTAACTTGTTTACCTCGGCGAAGTCTTCCGTCTAAATATGATCTTGACTTAAACTGGGTGCAAAACCACAGAAATTTATCCGCATCCTTGTCATTCTTACAGTTCCTCTTTGTACTCGTGGCCAAGTTCTTTTAACTTTGATTTTGTGAAATCTAAGACCTGTTGAGCATTCTTTATTGCTTGTTTCATTTCGTATTCTGTCAGTTCAATTTCAGACGGATAACGTGCCCCTGATACGTATGATGATAACATTACGCAATTACTTTTGATATTACTAAAATCAGGAGAGAATTGTTTGCATTCTTCAATTAACGTTTCAAGATCGTGCGTTTTTTTTAATGCGCTTTTTTGGGCGATTGTATATGCTTTTAACATTTTTTCAGCGGCTTGTTGGCAATGGTAGCAAATAATTTCTATTGGCGGCCGATAGCGCTTTGCCTCATTTAAGGCGACATCAAAATCCATTAGGGCAAAACGTATCCATTCTCTGACATCAATATTATACTCGGTCATACAATAGTACTCCGGTTTCGGCGATCTCACGGTGGAATGATGCTAAACGGTTTGTTGCTCTGTCATAAAAGGCATCTTGGTTATAGGCGAATATATCCAACGGCATAGTTTTAATGTCCATTAATTTTAGTCGGAAGTCAACAATAAGTTCTATAGGGCGTTTGTTTTTCAGCGGTGTCAATACGCACAAATCAATATCGCTATCCGGAGTCTCATCGCCTCTTGCGCAGGAGCCGAAAAGAATTATTCGAGACACGATTCCGGTGTTAACCAGCGTTTTTACTATATTATCAAGTTCATTTTTAATTTTTTCGTTCATATTGCTCCTGCCATACCATAGAGTTAAAGCTCAGGCGGTTTATTAGTATATATAATATAATATATTTTCAACGGTATGTAAATAGGCCCCGCGCAAAAATTATATTTTACCGGCTATTTATTTTTTTACAAAAAAACTTGATTTTTCCGCTATCCATAATATATTTTTGTGATTTTCCGGTAAAATAGGTCAAAATTGCGTAAAATCGATAAAAATGGGGTGTGGGGCGATGATAATAGCTATAGACGGCCCCGCCGGTTCCGGGAAGAGTTCCACGGCCAAGGCGGTGGCGGCGCGGCTGGGGGCGGTTTACCTTGATACCGGGGCGATGTACCGGGCGGTGACCCTAAAGGCGCTGCGGAAGGGTATCGCCTACACCGACGACGACGCTTTGGCGGCCGTTATGCGGGAGACCGAGATAGGGTTCGATGGGGCGCCGCCCGATACCCGTATCATCATGGACGGCGAGGACGTAAGCGCCGCGGTGCGCTCCGACGAGGTGACCAAGAACGTTTCGGACTATTGCGCCAGAGACGCGGTCAGGAAGGCGCTGGTAGACCAGCAAAGAAAGATAGCCGCCGGTCATACGGTGGTATGCGAGGGGCGGGACATCTGCACCGTGGTCTTCCCCAACGCCGAGGTCAAAGTCTACATGACCGCCTCGGTAGAGGAAAGAGCAAAGCGCCGCCAAAAAGACTTCGCGGCTATGGGTATCGATAAGTCGTTAGAAGAGTTAATAAACGATATAGGAGCTCGTGATCATAAAGACTCAACCCGAGCTAACAGCCCCTTAACAAAGGCCGAGGGCGCTGTAGAGATGAACACTACGGGAATGACGTTAAATGATCAGATAGATTTTATAGTAGACTTAACCACCAAAAACCGCTGATTGGGTTTTGACTTTGCGACGCGAAGCGGCGCATGTTTATCCGACGGGGCGTTGCGGGGCAGGATAACCGCGCCCCACTGGGGCGCATCCTCCCGCAGGGTGGGTAGCGGAAAACAAAATGGCGAAGCCATTTTGGTTGGAGCGAGGGAGGGCGCAGCCCTCCCCTTAAATGCATTTGAATTTGATTTTTATTATTTAACTTAATATACCATAAACCTTAACCCATGCAGTAAAAGTAAAAGGAGCATTTCCATGAGTAAATCCTCAACCTCCCACTCCCAAGACACAGACATCAAACACCGTAAGGGCGTAGACGCCTCCGGCCAAGAGGTAGACCTCTCCGAATTCGAAGAGAGCTACTACATGCCCGACCAGATCGACAACATACTCCAAGACTACCAACAGACGCTTGCCGGCCTCGAAGAGGGGCAGGTCGTGAAGGGGCGCATACTCAGGATTACCGATAAAGAGGTCATAATAGATGTGAACTTCAAGTCGGAGGGCATCGTTCCGCTCTCCGAGTTCAAGAACGTGCAGGATTTCAAGCCGGGCGACGAGATCGACGTATTTCTGGAGCAGGTCGAGGACAGCGAGGGGCAGATCATCCTCTCCAAATCGCGCGCCGACTTCCTCAAAGTGTGGGACAAGATATACGACGTGTTCGAGAAGCAGGAGACCGTGGACGGGCGGCTCGTGCGGCGGATCAAGGGCGGCGTGGTGGTCGATCTCTTCGGGGTGGACGCCTTCCTGCCGGGGTCGCAGATCGATCTGCGGCAGATTCCGGACATGGACGCCATCATCGGGCAGAGCTTCAGTTTCCGCGTTATAAAGGTGAACAAGACGCGCCGCAACATCGTCGTTTCGCGCCGCGTCATCCTCGAGGAAGACCGTTCGGCTATGCGTGAGAAGATCCTCGCCGAGCTCGACAAGGGGCAGGTGCGCGAGGGCACGGTGAAGAACATCACCGACTTCGGCGCCTTTATCGATTTGGGCGGCGTGGACGGGCTGCTGCACATCACCGACATGTCGTGGGGGCGCGTCAACCATCCCTCCGAGATCGTGGCGCTGGGCGACAAGCTGCAGGTCAAAGTGCTGGATTTCAACGAGAACAAGGAGCGCATTTCGCTGGGCCTGAAGCAGCTCTCGGAACATCCTTGGAAGGGTATCGAGGACAAGTTCCCCGAGGGCTCCAAGGTGCGCGGCAAGATCGTTTCGATCACCGACTACGGCGCGTTCATGGAGCTGGAGAAGGGCATCGAGGGGCTCATCCACATATCGGAGATGTCGTGGACGCAGCACATCAAGCACCCGTCGAAAATCGTGGGTATCGGCGACATCGTGGAGGCCGTCGTGCTCAAAATCGACAAGGAGAGCCAGAAGATTTCTCTGGGCTTCAAGCAGCTTGAGCCGGATCCCTGGGAGAACGTGCCAACGGAGTTCCCCATCGGCACAGTCCTCAAGGGCAAGGTGCGCAACATCGCGGCCTTCGGCGCCTTCGTGGAGCTCAAAGAGGGCGTGGACGGGCTTATCCACGTCTCCGACATGTCGTGGACGAAGAAGATCAACCATCCCGGCGAGCTGCTCAAGAAGGGCGACACCGTGGAGGTCAAGGTGCTCGACATCGATCAGGAGAAGCGCCGCATTTCCCTCGGCGTCAAGCAGCTCACGGATGATCCGTGGGGCGACTTGGCCAAGGAGTACACGGTCGGGTTGGAGTTCCCCGATTGCGAGACCGCCCGCATCCTCGACCGCGGCATAGTTGTCAATCTGAACGACGAAGTGGAGGGCCTCGTGCCGCTCAATCAACTGGGCGAGGAGGTGAACCACCCGTCGCGCATTTACAAGGTGGGCGACAAGGTGCCGGCGACGGTCATAGAGTTCGACATGGAGGGGCGCAAGATCGTTCTGAGCATCAGCGAGTTCTTCAAGGGCAAGGACGCCAAGCTGTGGGCGGATCATCAGGCTAAGTATCCGATAAAGCCGGAGTCGGAGGTTAAGATCCCTAAGAAGAAGGAAGGGGAGGACGAGGGTGGGGAGGTTGGCGGGGCGGATGAAAAGGCGGTTGAGGAGGAGAAGGCGGCGGTTGTTGAGGGGGTTGGGGTTGGAGCTTAAAAAACAAAGTCAAATTCGTTTAAGGGGAGGGCTGCGCCCTCCCTCGCTCCATAAAAAAGGACGGCTATGCCGTCCTTTTTTATTCCGCTACCCACCCTGCGGGAGACGCGCCCCAGTGGGGCGCTGTTTGTCCCGATATAACGCCCCGCCAGATACCCCCCCACTATCAATATCTCCCCCTCAACTAGGGGGAGATACTTTTTATACACATGCGCCGCTTCGCGTCGCGGTACGTCAAAGTCAACACAAAAAAAATTAAATATTTTGAAATTTTTTCCGAGATAATGTGGTATAATAATATATACTGATGTTTTTGTGTCTCCACTTGTAACTACGGAGGTTGGATATGCGGTTATCAATAAGCCGTTATTTTGGGCAGTCATGGGCAATGGCTGTTGCCGCAGTCATGGCTTTATCTGCTGTTACTAACGCTCAAGATCTGGTAGTGGGCGATACTATACAGATATCTTCTTTTGAGGATCTTTGCAAGATTGGGGTTGACGAAGGTTATCCGCTTGGCGGCGATTATAGGCTTGTTGCGGATATTGACGCTTCGGGGAGCCGGGATTCTGGTGACGGGGCGGGGTTCTTGCCTATCGGGGTGCGCAGAGTGTTGGTGCCGAGTACGGGGTTTGGGGTTCCTGATGTTGTTGATTCCGCTATGGCTTTTACTGGGACGTTTAACGGTGGGGGGCATACTATTCGCGGGTTGTACATAAAGCGTACCGCTCCTGACGCTACCGGGTCGGGGTCTAATATTGGGTTGTTCGGGTTTGCTGTGGGGGCTCATATAATGAATGTGACCGTCGTTGCCGATACGGTTGCGGGGTACCGCTATGTCGGGGCGCTTGTGGGGAGGTTGTCCGGCGGGGTGGTTGAGAGGAGCGTTTCGTATGGTGTGGTGGCGGGACAGGCTGATGTCGGCGGGCTTGTGGGTATGCTTGAGGAGGGCGGAGCGGTCAAAGTTTGTTACTCGGCGGCTGATGTCGGCGGGGAGAGTGTCAATGATATCGGCGGTCTTGTGGGTATAAACGACGCAGTGGTTTCCGAGAGTTACTCTATCGGCAGGGTGAGCGTGGGCGGCGGCAATAGGGTGGGCGGGCTTGCCGGGTCGCTTACCGACCGTGCCAGAGTGTTGAGTTGCTACTCAATGGCCGAGGTGTCCGGCGGGGACGCTGCCGCGGTTGGCGGGCTTGTCGGCAATGTTGACGACGGCGGCGAGGTCAGGCGGAGTTACGCCGCGGGGGCGGTCAGCGGCGACGGCGCGGGCGGATTGATCGGGGACGGCGGGGCGGCGGCCTTGTACAGCTCTTGGGACAAGGAGCGTTCGGGTTGCGAAACGTCCGCCGGCGGGTCGGGGGCGGTGGGCAGAACCACCGCCCAGATGATGAGCGCTTCCGTTATGAACACCCTTGTGGCCGCCGATGCCGCCGCGTGGGGCATATCGAACAACTACCCGTACCTGAAAAACGAGTTTTTCCCCAAACGCGCGATAACCGTGACGGCCTCGCGGGGCGGGGCGCTATCCGGCGATACTACGGAGGGCGGGACGGTGCACACGCAGAGGGTTAACCACTGGATAGAGGGGAAGACTGTCGTCGCGATGCCGTCGCCCGACAGCATAGTAGGCGGTTTTGACGGCTGGTACGTCGCCGGCTCGGACACGGCGCTTGACGTCGGCGAGTATGACGGCTACGGGTTCTCCGTGGGCAAAGCGTCCGCCGACAGTACGACGGGGGAGTTCCTGATTTCGAGTTTGACGGCGGACAGCGTTGCGATTGACGCCCGCTTTATCATAAAGAAGCACAAGCTGACGTATATAGCCATAAACGGCCGCGGAACGGTTGTGTCGCAGGATGATAATGAAGGGACGCGTACGGCTGATACATTGGTAAAGTTTGTGGAGCACGGCACGGTTTCGTCCGTGACGGCGGAGCCGCATACCGGTTATAGGTTTTTGCAATGGTGGGCCGATCAGAACAACAAAAGCATAAAAGAGCCTGCGCGCGCGGATACCGCTCTGAAAGATTTTGAATATCGGGTATCCTTTGCGGACAGCACCATAGAAATGACCTACAACGCCGGCCCCGGCGGGCGCCTGCGCGTTAATGAGTCTACATCACTCGTCACCACGCACACCGCAAAACCGCAGTACGGCACGCCCGGCCCGTCTGTTCTGGCGGAACCGAACAACGCGAACTACCGCTTTGTCATGTGGGACGACAGCGTTATGACCAACCCGCGTATAGATTCGGCAGTAGTGAGTTTTGTGGTCACCGCGATATTCGATACAATTCCGGTATCCGTAAAATCGCCAAACAGAATAATCCCGAACGCCCAATTGACCAACGTAACAACGCAAATACAACCGGTTAAAGCAATATCGGGATCTGTCACTGCAGGCCCCAACCCCGTATTAAGGCAAAGCGGTATCGTTAACTTCTATCGGCAAGGATCAAAAATCACTGCCGGAACACTGTTGATCTTTGACGCGAACGGAAACTTTGTCAATAAGATTATAGTTAATGATAACAACGGCGGTATCAATAAACGTACCATGGCAACGTGGACATTGACAGATGCGAAAGGAAAACAAGTCAACGCCGGAACATATTTAATTAGGGGAACGCTGTCAACTAAAACAGGTAGATATGAGAATGTTGTGTTAATATTGCAGTTGATATGAAAACACTGTCTGAACTAGGATTAGTAGGATTTAAAGGATTGGCTTCGCCGAGATAAACAAGTTATAGGATTAAAAAGATAATGTTTTGACGTTGCGACGCGAAGCGGCGCTTGTTTATCGACGGGGCGTTGCGGGGCAGCGCCCCGCAGGGTGGGTAGCGGAAAACAAAAATGGGCGAAGCCCATTTTTGGTTGGAGCGAGGGAGGGCGCAGCCCTCCCCTTAAATGAATTTGACTTTTATTTTAAAGACTTCCTATACCGTTCAATCCTCTCCTTTACATGCCGCTCATACCCAATCTCCCCCGGCACATAAAACACCTGTCCCTTCAAATGATCCGGCAAATACTGCTGCGCTACCCAGTGATCCCGGTAGGCGTGCGGGTATAAATATCCTTTTCCGTGTCCCAGATCCTTGCTGTCCCGCGAAGCGTCACGCAAATGGTTTGGTACGTCGTCCGAGGCGCTTTGCGCTACGGTGTTCAGCGCGTCGAAAAACGCCATTGAGGAGTTGCTCTTGGGCGCCGTCGCGCAGTATATGCAGGCGTGCGACAAGTGGAACCGTCCCTCCGGCATCCCGACGTAGTCGAATGCCCGCGCGGCGTTTACTACGACTATGAGCGCGTTCGGGTCGGCCATTCCCACGTCTTCGCAGGCGAAGATCAGCATTCTGCGGAAGATGAAGCGCGGGTCCTCTCCGGCGTAGATCATCTTTGCCATCCAGTAAAGCGCCGCGTCCGGGTCGGATCCGCGCAGAGACTTTATGAAGGCGCTTATCGTGTCGTAGTGGGCGTCGCCGTCGCGGTCGTAGAGGACGGCCCGCTGCTGTATCGAATCTTCGGCTATGGCGCGGGTGATCCTTATCGCGCCGTCGCCGTCTTCCGGCGTCGTTTCGACGGCGAGTTCCAGCGCGTTGAGGACGCCGCGGGCGTCGCCGTTCGCCGTGTGCGTCAAGTGGTTTAGGGCGTCGTCGTCGATAACTACGTTCTTGTCGCCGTAGCCGCGTTCCTTGTCGGAGAGCGCCTGCATTGCGATCGCCCTCAGGTCGGCCTCCGTCAGCACGGTGAGCTGGAATATCCTTGACCGTGAGACCAGCGCCTTGTTCACCTCGAAGTACGGGTTTTCGGTGGTCGCCCCGATGAGGGTGAGCGTGCCGTTTTCCACGTGTGGCAGGAGCGCGTCCTGTTGCGACTTGTTGAAGCGGTGAACCTCGTCTACGAAGAGGGTGGTGCGTTTTTGGTAGTGCGAGAGCGCCTTTTGAGCGTCGTCTATGGCTTCGCGGATCTCCTTGACGCCGGCGAGCACGGCGTTTATGGAGATGAAGTTTGCCTTGGTGGTATTGGCGATGATCCGGGCCAGAGTCGTTTTCCCGGTTCCGGGCGGGCCGTAGAAGATGACGCTGGAGAGCTGGTCGATTTGTATGGCGCGTCGCAGCAGGCGTCCGGGGCCGATGATGTGCTCTTGGCCGATGTACTCGTCGAGCGTACGCGGGCGCATACGGTTGGCGAGGGGAGCGCTGCGGCGAAGTATGTTTTCGCGGTTTGTGTCGAAGAGATCCATAATAATTAGTTTTTTTTAAAGTCAAAATCTTTTTAAGTCAAATTCTTTAAATTCATTTTTAGACGGAAGTGCGCGATAAATCGCGCCCTTCCATAGGATATGCGGGGCTAAACCCCGCATATAAAGTCAACGTCAACAGCAACGTCAACAGCAACGTCAACATCTCCGGTAGGGGCGTTGCGTGCAACGCCCGGTTCTTCGGGCCCCGTGGGCGGTGCACGCAACGCCCCGACAGTTTTTGCC
>JAITFI010000046.1 GCA_031281485.1 Chitinispirillales bacterium
TCCACAGATGATAGAAATACGCTCATTAATTGGGTTGAGCGCGTACTATATAGAGGCAGAATATCGCCCAAAGAAATGGAAACCCTTAAAAAATCCTTAGAGAAAGGAGACATTATGACCATGACACACGGCCTTGCGGCTTGGAGAGACGAAATGATTGACGAGGCAAAACGCGAGGCGACACGTAAGGAGGATGTCAAAATAGCGAGTACCATGAAAGCGAAAGGTAAGGATGTGAGTGAAATTGCTGAATTCACCGGACTCACCGTCGACGAAATCCTCCAACTCTGACAGATATAAAGGAGACATTATGACCATGACACACGGCCTTGCGGCTTGGAGAGACGAAATGATTGACGAGGCGAAATGCGAGGCAAAACACGAGGAGGATGTCAAAATCGCAAGTGCTATGAAAACCGCCGGTATGGACGTGTATACCGTATCGAAATTTACCGGCCTCACGATTGACGAAATCCTCCAGCTCTGAACAAATCAACATGTTAGCCGATATTTTGACGAGCCGGTGGGTGGCGCGGACGGTTCTATGACAAAATGACCGGAAACGCCGACCCGAGTTTAAAAAGTCAAAATCTTTAAAAGATTAAAATCTTTTTTAGACGAAGCCTAAAAAAGTCAACTTGTTTATCTCGGCGAAGCCAAATTCTTTAAATCTTTTTTAGACGAAGCCTTCGGCTTCATAGGATATGCGGGGCTAAACCCCGCATATAAAATCAAAGTCAAAAGAAAAAAGCCTTTTTTGTGACTTTGACGTTGTTTTTGACGTTTAATCCTATAATCCTTATAATCCTACAAATCCTAGTTCAGACGTTTTTCCCTCACTACGCCTATCGCGTCCCGCGTCAGTCCTCAACACAGCGGGCCGAGAAGCCGTCGCTCTTGAGGTCGTTGCCCTCGTACACGAGGTCGCCGTAGTCGTACATGCGCCGGCCGTAGGCGCCGCTCCCACTCTCCGTAGCCGTCCACCAGTAGCCGTAGAAGCCGGCATCGATGAAATCGCCATCGGAGTAGTCGCGGTAGCCGCCCGGCAGGGCCGAAAATCCAAACTCGTCCGTACTGCTAATATCAGAATAAGAATTCCAACCGCTTGATGATTTCAACTTACTGCCCGCAACCGATGAACCACCTGCCGCCGTCACCAATGCGTCCCACTCCGTGCGTGTCGGCAACCTCTTACCAACCTGCTGGCAAGCTCTCTTCGCCGCCTCCCACGTATACAACCTCCCGTACTTCGCGCAATTCGCTTGTATCTCAGATGATGTCAGCGTCACCCAATTACCATTATCATACACTTGACCGCCCTCCCCGTAACACCACGAATCCTCCGTCTCCACGTCCAGATTCTTCGTCATCCACTTCAAACCGCCCAACGACACCATCTCGGACGATCCCCCGCCCGATGAATTATCATACGTCCACCGGGCGTATATAGTAGCGTTTGCGGTAAATTGAGTGCTCGTACTCACCGTCGTGCCGCCCGTCGCCGCCGTGAACCAGCCGTCAAACGTATAACCGGTTCTCGTCGGCGTGGGTATGGTAGCGAGTTTGCCGTCCGTGCCTGTAACGCCGGACGTAGGGGTAACCGTCCCGCCGTTGGCGTTGAGCGTTATGGTGAAAATGGCCTGTGGGACAGGCATCCAGTTCGCCGTTACCGTTACGTCGCTCTCCGGCATATTAAACGCGGCAATCGGATTGTCGGCGCTTGGGGTAAATGTCACGCCGAAAACCGAGGATGTCCACTCTTTAAACTGATAGCCCGTCGGCGCGGTTCCCGCCGTTATGTTTACCGTCATTCCCGCAGTGTAACGGCCGCTGCCTGTCGCGCCCGTGCCCGTGCTTGAAACGATCAGCGCGTATCTCGTCGGCTGCGCTACGGTGTCTTGTTCAAAGTTGGCGGTAAGCGCCTTGCTCCTGTCCATTGTTATCGTTATCACAGTGTCGGTGGAATTTGACGCTCCGGTCCACCCTGTAAATATGTAGCCTGCGTTCGGGATAGGTTTAGCCGTCACGCGCATCCCCGTGGGGTAGATTGTTCCGACCGGGTTCAGCGACACATTTCCGCCCTCCGCGGGATTATTGCTGACCGTCAGCGTGCATGTAAGCGACGGCGTTGTTATATTCCCGCCGCCGCGTCCAGCCTGAAAGTTCGCCGTAATCGTCGCGTCCGCCGACAATCTGGCCGTCGTGCTGATGCTACTCGCGTCTTCAAACGACGCGGATCCCGACCAGCCCGTAAATACGTACCCTTCGGCCTCTCGCGCCAGCACTACTATCTCCGACTCGACGTTTTGAGAGGCGTTCAACGAAAGCGGGGTGCCGTTGATGAATACCGCGCCGCCGTCGGCGGGGTTTGAGTTGACCCTGATTGTGTGGACCACGGGCGTGAACATTGCCACGAGCGTTTTGCTCTCGTCCATCACTACCGTTACTACGGTGTCTCTGGAGCTACTTGCCCCGGACCAGCCCGCAAACGTATATCCCGGTTTCGGCGTCGCGGTTACGGTTACTATCGCGCTGTCGCTGTAGGATTCTAGGTTCGGGCTGCGTGAGACGGTACCGCCCTCTTCGGGGAACGCCTCTGTTATTAGTCTGCCATTGCCGACCGGTTTGAACATTGCCACGATGGTCACTTGCGGCATATTGTCGTTCATCGTGTATGTCGCGGTCGTCACATTGCCGGCCGCGTTGCTTCCGGCCGGTTGCGCTCCGGCCCAACCGGCAAATGTGTACCCGTCTTTCGGAGTCGCTATCAGCACCACCCGCTCTCCGGCGGCGTATGTCGGCCCGGCGGGAGGCGTGGGCGTCGCTAAGGTGCCGCCTATCTCCGGCGCGGCGGCGATCGTGAGCGTGTACCCGCCGCACGGGGTGCCCAGCGGAACTACGGACCCGTCCGAACACCTTGTACCTACGCGCCCGTTCGGGTCGCAACCGCCGGTGAGCGGGTTGTACTGCCCGTCGCTGCATAGCGAGTACGCCTTACTGCCGAAACAGAATTGGCAAGTGGGATCGTACAAGGCTCCGGTACCGCAGAAGTCAGGGACTTTCTCGCAGGTGAAGAGTATTGCCGTTAACACCGCGGTAAAAAGAAACTTTTTGATGTTTGTCATTTTATATCTCTCTTTCGTTCAAATTTATATTATTGAAATACAAATTAAATATTGCACATCGCATTATTGTAGAGACGCGATTAATCGCGTCTCTACGGCGTATAGGTGCAATGTTTAATTGTGTCATCTATAATCCGTGTTTTTAATCCTATAATCCTTATAATCCTACAAATCCTAGTTCAGACATTTTTTAGAAAACAATGTGAACCGTAACCCCCGACGCTATCAACGCTCCGCTTACAATGTACGCGACGTCGCGCCTTGTCGCGGCTCTTTGGGCTTCCGGGCCGTTTTTGATATTGGCTTCGTCAATGTGTTCCACGTTCTTTACGACATTGCGGTTTTCTATATACCCGTACGTGAACGCCAGCAACCCTAAGACGTCGAGGCTGACGGCTGTGCTGCGGAATATAAACTTCCTCCGCGCGCGTTGCTCCCGCGTTTTATCGGCTTCCAATAGTTCTAAGGCGATGTTCCGCCCTACGCGGGTCATTTCGTTGGCGTCTTTCAGGGTGCTGGTCGCCGTGACGGAGCGCATGATTTCAGCGCTGACTATGTCAACGAGGCGCGTGTCTAAGTAGTAGCGTTTGCCGACCGGATTTATGTTGGATATGCAGAGATATTGTACGCCGAGTTGGTGACCGATGGCCTTTATCTGCTCGTCGTCCACCGCGCCGCTGCGTTGGTAGACGTGTTCGCGGTCTAACTCCGCGAGGATCGCCTCCGTGCGGTCTACGGCGGTGTATTTGTCGCTTTCGCTCATGACTCTGGCAAGTTCCCCGCCCACTATGTAGTGTACGCCTTTGGCGTTTTGCGGCTCTTGACCGGCCATGTAGACGGCCACTATCTGCTTGCCGGGTTCGGACGTTATGGGTTGGATCGGTGGCGGTTCGAGCGCGCTTGTCTGTGGTTTCGGCTCCTCCGCCTCGGCCAGTTTACGTTTCAGCGAATCCATCACCGACGCTCTCAGCTCCTCGATCAGGTCGTGATCCGGCGCGGTCGTTTGGCGCGGTTCAGGCGCTTGGTCGCGCCAGCGCGTGCCGGACGAGATTATGTCGACTTGTCTGTCCTCCGTGCACTCTTTGGCCCCGGCATTGGCGGATTTGGGGGCGTTGACAACGGTAAGAATATTCTCTCCCGCAACACCGAGCTTTATCAGGTGATACACTATGCGCTCAACGCGTTGCGCGGAGAGGCGCACCGGACGGTTGGGGCCTTCCACGTAGGGGCACGTGTAACCGTGCACCTCGTAACGGTAATGCTTGTTGCGGGAGAATATAACGGACATGCTGTCGAGCGCCGCGGACGACAGCGGCGTGAGTTCGAGGCTGTTCGGCTCGAAGTTGACCGCTATCCGGTACGACAAGTAGGACTCGGCGACGACGGAATCGGGTTCGGCGGCGGACGTTTCCTCCGCGATGATAGGTATCGGTTCCGTTTCGGTCTTGGACGGATCTTGGGCGACGGACACCGTGCTTAGAATGAGTAACGGCAATATGACTGCGACGCGCTTTTTCATGTTACTATGTGGTCTCCTTTATAGAATAGCGGTGTAGAGAATATGCGAGTATAAGTAGAAAACACGGAAAAACAACGCGTCCAAAACGCGCGAAAATAACGCGTTCTGAGCGTGTTTTCGCTGGGGCGACAAAAATGTATCCCCAGTGGCTTAGATGCGATTCTGGGGGCGTATAAGCCCCAAATAAGGCGCTTAGAAAGCTGGGGGGGGGGGGGGGTATTTTCTCATTTTGTCAAGCAAATCTGCGGCGCGGGCGGCGCAGACGGCAGGCGTAGCATTGTTCCGGCTCACGTCCCAAAGGCGTGTCCGCGTCGCTGACAGAATCAGCGGCAATATCAGCAGTATTGTTACCGGCAAAGCCAACGCTGTCAGCATCGTAACCCGGCCTTCCCAAAGAGTATGTTTCAGCCCAAGCCGCAAACCAAGCCTCGGCAGCGGGCGGGGCCGTTTGCTATCTATACGTAATAAAATAGTATTTGCGGCTTGCCTATGTCAATAGTAAGGTAAAAAAAGGCGGAAATCCCGGTTTCGTGGGGGGTATTTAGGGGCGGAAGCGGGATCGGCGGGTAAATAACCATCCATGGCGGATTACGTTTTGAAAGAAAAAACGGTATTTCCACGTTCGTTTTCGATACAAAATTTGCTCACGGTATAAGCTTCCTCTCCCGGGATGCACTTTTGCACCGAGAAATTTCCGGAGCCGAACCGTTTGCGCCCCTCATCGGCGGCCTCATGAAGGGTATCAAACGCCCCGACCACGCACGCACCGCACATTAAGAGTTCTTTGCCGTTGTATTTCTCGCAAAGTTCCTCTTGATGTTCTATGAAGTAATTTAAGGCTGATTCATGTATATTCTGTTTTGCCATAAAAATCCTCCGGATTCCGGTATAGCCCTATCCGAAACGTCTCGGCGCTCGGACCGTCTATCAATAAGTAAGATAACATATTACCCCGGAAAAGTCAATACTCTGAGCAAAATCCTCCAAAATTCCAGTTAACCCGCAAACCAAGCCCCGGCCGCGGGCGGGGCCGTTTATTATCTATACGTACTAAAATAGTATTTGCGGATTGCGGTGTCAATGGCGGGGTAAAAAAGTTGGATTACCCGGTTCTGCGGTGGGATATTGGCTTGTAAAGCTTAAAAAACGGCGTTTTCGGTCAAATCAGGGTGTTTTCTGCCTTGTTGGGAGGTATTATGCGGGCGGTGGTGAAAAAGTTGGAAATTTCTTTGGAAAAAATGTATATTGTGGATATAGGGGTATTTTAGCCGAAGAACCCCGTAATCCCTAAAAATAGGAGTGTGTGATGAAAAGTCGGAGCGGATGTAAGGCAGTGCGAGGCGTTTTGGTTTTGGCGGTTGTTGCGCTAACCGCGGTGGTTTCTGTGGGCTGCGCCAAGAAGGTTTCCATTGAGGAGGGCAGGGCGAAGGTTCAGGAATTGGCGTCTAAGGGGGTTCCCGAGCGGGAGATGTCGGACATCAAGATGTACCTATTCCAAATGGAGACGGCGCAGAAGACCGGGCAGAACTATCAATTCAGGATGTATCAGGATTCTCTCACCGCCGCGCTTGGGGTCTTTGAGGCGCGGATGGCGGAGATACTCAGCAACGCCGGGCCGATCATGGACTCGCTCAAGCGTGTTTGCGACGGCAAGATGGCGTCGCTTAAAGGGTTGCACCTTGAGGCCGCGGAGAAGGCTAAGAGGCCGGTCGACTCGCTCATGGGCATAGAGAGCCAGAAGATGTACGCTTTAAGCCGTTTTCAGGATTTGTCGCTTGATCTCGACACGCTCGTCACGTATCAGAAGCTTGCCGACTCGCTGCGCGGGGAGCTCGTGGGTATATGGATTATGGAGATGGAGTCGCCCGACAAGAGCCTCAAACGGGTGGAGCGGACCGAAATCCACTTGAATAAGGACGGAAAGCTCTTTATCATGAAGGGCGGAAAGGGCAAACTCGACGCCGTCGCGTCGGACGATTGGCTCTTTGAGTCGTCAGGGACGTGGGACATGATAGGCGACGTGGTGCAATGCAACATAACGCGTGATAAGCTCATCCGCCAGATATTTACGGGCATAGACCCGCAGACCGGAAAGTTGCGGACGGAGAAGAAGGCGCCCTATGATTCTGTTGTTACCAAGGGGAAGAAGGATGAGTTTTATTCTTGGCAGGATTTGAATAAGGATTACAAGAGATTTAAGAAGTAACGGGATCGGCGTCTGAAGAGGGGCTTTTCGTATGCCCCTCTTTTATGAGGAAAAACGCGATACCCATAAGTGAAAAGTAAGTAAGCATCATAGAGAAATTCGCGCAAACGCTGTCGAAAAGCCCGTGCGCGGCAAACGCGATGATGGCAAAGGCGACGGCGTTGGCGGCGTAGTTGTCTTTATATTTGCGAAGAATGGAGAGTACAATCGCGGCGTTGACGTAAAGCCATCCGAGCAGGCCGAGAAGCCCGCAGCCAAGCCAAATCTCAACGAAAAAGTTGTGGCTCGACATCAACCGTTTGGTGTCTAACCATTGGGGGAATCCGTAAGAGAATTTTATTTGGCTGAAGTTATTCATGCCGATTCCGAAAAAGTAATGGTTGTCTTTCAGCACCTTAAACGCCGAGCGCAACAGTTCCACCCTGCCCATGTTCGACATGATTTCCAGCGTGGTTGGATTGGCAATGCGTTTTACCATGGGGGCGCCTACGGTAACGGTCGCGACCGCCGCGCATAACGCGACTCCCAACAGCAGCCGTTTGGAGCGTTTGCGCCAAATCGCGTAAGCGACTAAAATACCGATTCCCGGAAGGCTGCCGCGTGTGGCGGACAATAGCACCGCGCAAACGAAGGCAAACGACGCCATGTAAAAAAAGGTTTTTTTTGCGAGGCTGCGTTTTTCGAAAAACGCGGTAAAGAAGGCGCACGGCAACGCCATGTCAAGGTAGGAGGTTATAAAGTTGGGATTTATTTCGATGGACGTCCCAAGGCGCTCTTTGAAAATCATGGACAGCGCGACGCCTTCAACGAAATACTTTCCGATAACGACGCATAGCATAACCAAACCGGATAACGCTATGTAAGGTATCAGTTTATCCGGTGTCAAAATTTTCAGCCTGAAGGCGATAAACATCTCGTAGGCGGATATCAATCCGAGGAAAAAAAAGATATCGTAGATAAAGAAATACTTAAACACCCCGTAGTTGGTAATTGATAGGTAAATTAACGATATCAACCAGCCGGAGAACAGCAGCAGCAGCGGTTTTATGTACGGCGGGGTCGTCAGCCCGTTTAACGGCGCGTCGCGTTTAAACGCAAGCGGGAAGAGCAGCAGGCTGATTATTGTCACGAACAGCGACAGCGGTATAAAGAGCGACATTGCGAATTGAATCAAAAAAAAGATATATATGGATCGGCTGAGGACATCCCCTTTCAGCAGAATAATTGAACCCGTGAAGAAAAGCAGCACGCCGCCGGCGGCGACAATAACGCCCATCTTGCTAATAAGTATCAATACCAGCGCGGACAACAACGCCGGTATCGCTATCGCGGCGTATAAGTTTCTCCGGTTCCCGCGCTTAACGTGGAGCCGGCCGGAGATCGTTTGTACGGACTCCGCCATCTTGGTCAGCTCTGCTTTATGGCTTTGATTAAGGCGCTGAACCTGTCGCTTTTCGACAGAATGTGCCTGAAATAGAAAAAGTACGCGAGAATACCCAAGAAAAGCATATTCTCCACAAATGCGATGGTCATTAAGACAAGCATACGCCCCGGGCGCGCCTTGTACTCCGGAACGAACGGCGGGTCTACTATAATGAGCGGCGACACGTCTCTGGCCTCTTGGAGCCTTGCTTGTTCGAACTCTTTGGTAAGGAGGAGGATCAGCTGGTTTTGAACTTCTATATCCCTGATCATTTTGGCGTACTCCGGGAACAGCTTAGACGACCTATCTAAGCTTGGGATAACGTTCGGGCTCTCTCCGCTCTCGTACTCTTTGAGTTTCGTGTCGTACACGCGCTGATTCCTCTTGAGCTCCGACATTTCATGCGTTTGCCCGGTGAATTCGTTTCTGATGGAGGCGATTTTCAGTTCGTTCAATAGCGCGGCGGCTTTCAGGTCGGCGTAGGCTTGGAGGGAGAGCTTGGCTTGCTCCGGCACGTCGTAAGCTTTGTGGGTATTCTGAAACGCTTGAAATACGTTTTGCAGACTATCCATTTTTTCGTTTTGGAAGGTGATCTGCCTTTCAACGAACATACGATTCCGCTTCGCCTTGTCTATGCTTATCTCGCGGATGACCGAGTCCACGATGGCGAAGGTGAAATCGGCCATCATTTTGGCGGTGTCGGGCGACGGGTTGTAGCAGGTTATGCTGTAGGAAACGGTCTTGGTCATGCCCAGCCCGCCCTTTTCGACGGATTCAAGTATGACGTACTTTTTCAGGCGCTTCGCCGCGAGTACGAATGGGTTTTGGCTTTTTTCAAGCTCAAAGTACTTAATCAAGTCGAACTCGTCTATGATTCTCCGCTTTGTGGCGTTGCTTTGGAAGACGACCTCTACTTGCTCCGCCGACGCGCCGCCGCCCAAGGAGAGGGGCGCCGTGGAGAGGTTCATCAGCGAGAGCGCCGACACGCCGCTTTCCCCTGTCGGCGGCAAAAAAGTAACTGTCGCCGAGTACTCTTTCTTCAGCATCGAGAACGTGTATATCCAACCGGCGGCGCACGCGATCAGAAAATTGACGATCAATAACCACCGCTTCTTATACAAATACGCGCAAAATGTGTCAAAAACAGCGATATTCATAGATATCCCTTGCCCCAAAAGGCGCATTAGCGTGTCATGGAATTACCCCGTAACCTATAAAATATACAATCCGCACGCAGCATAATGTATATTTATATTTTAAAGAGGCGCACCGAAGTCTTTGTGTGAACGTCAAGTAAAACCTCAGATATCTAAGGAAAAGTATGAAACCAAGGTCCGCGCGCCGCAAAATGGCGCTGATTTTGGCGCTTGCTATAGCGGCGTGCGCCTACGGGCAGTCGTCGCTGACCCAACAACCCGCCGCGCCGGCGGAGCCCAAACGGAAGGTGTCGTACAAGGGTATTGAGTCCGGCGCGTCCGCGACGATGGGATTTGGGGGGGCTTTGGACAACGTGTTCTCCCATCCCCAACCCGGCATGATACTGCCGGACGACAACTCCATCGACGAGAACGAGTACTTGATCGGCGCGGGGGACGTCTTTTTCATCACCGTGGTTGAGTCGCCGTCGCTCAAGTACACCGCCGCCGTCGATCAGAACGGCAAGGCGTACGTACAGAATGTAGGCCTGATAAACGTAGGGAAGAAGTCCTACGCCGAGGCCAAGAAGGCCATTGCCCAATATATATCCTCCAAACTGAAAAATCCCTCGGAAATATACGTGGCGCTTGTCCAAACCAAAAGCGCCACCGTCTCCTTCACCGGCCAAATCAGCGCCCCCGGCTCATACGAGCTCTCCGGCGCCACGCGCCTTCTAGACGCCGTAAAGACGGCCAACGGCAACGAACTGCCGCGCGCCTCAGACGCCGACCTGCGCCGCATTCAGTGCATCGGAAGCGGCGACAGCGCCGTGTACTATGACTTGCTGGCCTACCTCTACAACGGCGACGCCACGCAGAACCCGTACGTATATCCGGGGGACAGAATCCGGATCAGCCCGACCACCGACAAGGTCTTCATCAGCGGCGCGGTGAAGTCGCCGCTTCCGGGTTACTACCCGTTCAAAAAGGGCGAGACGATAGGGGAGTTTCTGGCGATGTTCACCCTCGACAACACGGCCGATCTCGACGCAATCATCGTGTACCAGCCCACTGACAATACTAAGAGGATTATATCAACCTCGAAGGCAGATTATGTGCTGAACGACCTCGACGCTATCACCATCCCCGTCAAGAGAAACTACTCCGGCAATTACACCGCCTCCATAGCCGGCGAGATCGCAAGCCCGGGGCACTACCCGATAGTGGAAAACACCACAACCGCGCGGCAGCTCATAGACATGGCCGGTGGCGTAAAGGCCTCCGCCTTCTTAGATCAAGCGGTCGTTATCCGCCCGCTCAGGACTCTACCCGACCGCTTCAACAACGGCGCGGCGCAGATGGGCGCGGTAAGGCCGGAGCGCGGTTCCGCCGTCGCCGTCGCATCCGCCTCGCGCGATTACGCCGTCATCCGCCTCATACTGTACAACGCGGACAATGTCTTGCTGGAACCGCAAGACCAGATAATCATCCCCAAAAAGGATAACTTCGTCTACATCAGCGGAAGCGTGAGGAGTCCCGGCGCATACCTTTTCCAACCGGGAAAGGACAGCCGCTACTACGTAGCCCAGGCCGGCGGGTTCAGCAGTAACGCCGACAGGTCCAACGTGCAGGTGTTTCTCAAATACGGCGACGCCGTGCAGGGCATAGAGCCGCGCTGCGTGGAGCCGGGCAGCGTGATCGTCGTGCCGTCGTCGGTGCAGAACAAGTTTTTGACCCAGGTGCTGCTGCCTATAATATCCACGCTCGCCACAACGATAGGCGTGGGGCTGGCGATCTACAATTCGAGGTAAGCGTCGCGCGGGTAGTTATTGTGTATCAAAGCGCGTCAGTCGGCAAGGCGCGCCATTACTTCTTCTATAGGCGGGACGGCCGCCCCTTTGGGCGCGCAGTACGCCGCCCTCTCGTAGTAGCGTTTGCCGGCGCCCTCGTCGCCGGCGCGGAACTGTATCGACGCGAGCCGTAACAGTATCCTGCTGCGTTTGTACCGCTCTTGCGATATCTCGATTGCTGTCAGCGCGCTGTCAAGATACCCCGCGGCGGCGGCGTAGGTGCCTTTGGCCGTCTCGTTGTCGGCTTTAAGAATGTATATCGTCGAGAGCATTCGATGGTCCTTGGCTTTCTTGTAGAAAGCGAGCGCGGCGTTGACGGCGTTCTCGTCGGCGATTTTTGCGCCCAAGCGGCAGTCGACCAAACCGTGAATCACCGCGAGGTAGTGTTCGGAGTCCCTCCGGTCGGCGGTCGAGGCGGCGGTTTTGAGCCACTCCCGCGCCTGAACGCCGTCGCCGCCCGTTGCGAGGCAGAGGGCGAGGAACGCCGCGGCCTTAGACGCGTGGCCTTGGTCGTCTATAGCCCTAAACTCTTCGTATGCCCTGCGGTGGTACAAGACGGCGCTGTCCAATGACCCCATCTCGTAGTAGACCCGTCCGATATTGGAGAGGTGTCTTGCCGCCCCGTGGCCGTGGTCGGTCTTGCGCGCCGAGATGTAGCCCTTCTTGTAGGTTTCTACCGCCAGCGGCATGTTGCCGTCGAGGAAATAGCCGTACGCCCGCGAGCCGTAGGCGTCGTCGTCGTGCGGTTTCGACTTGTTATGGCCGGCGCAGCCGATGCCGTTGATCATTATTAATACAAAAATCGCGAGCGTTGATGATGTTATATTTTTTTTCATGGTGTTTCCGCCAGGTGCGGGTTTTTCGGTTGCGGGCCGCTTAACTGCTTGAACATCCAGCCCTCTCTCAGCGACTTTAACATGTACTCCGCCTCGTCCATGTCGCGTTGCAGCCTGTTCATTATCTCCGGGACGTCGTCCGAGACCTCTTTCACGTTTTTCAGTATGCCGCCGATCTGGTTTATCGTACCGTTGGCCGTGTTTATCAGGGTATTCAGGGTATCGATGAACGTCGCGCCGCCTTTGCCCAAAGCGGTGACCGTTATAAGCAGCGAGTCTGTGTTGCGAATGGTGCCGCGGGCGTCTTCGGCGATCTTCCCGACGTTTGAAGCCACGTTTGATGCCACCGCTGCGGCGCCTACGGCGGTTAGGTTTATGTTCCGGTAGAGCGTGTCGTTCGTGAGCAGCTGTCCCACGGTGCCATCGCCCTCCTTTATCCCGCTCACGATGGCCGCGACATCGTTCAAGAGCGCGGTCGCGGTATCTATAATGCCCATGGCGATCGCTATAAGCCCGTCCAAGCCCGACGTCTTTTCAAAGTTGAGGGTATCGCCGTCCCGTACCTCAAGCGACCGCGCCGTTCCGCCGTGCAGTTCCACCTCCCAGTCCCCGACAAAGCCGCGTTGCTTCAGACGGGCCTTTGTGTCGCTCTTCACCAAATGCTTGTACCTGCCGTTGATGTTGAAACTCACGTGCACCTCTCCCTCCCGAACCAGATCGACGTTTGTAACGTGGCCTATCGCCGTTCCCGACATACTGACCTGATTGCCTTTTTTAAGCCCCTCGCTGTTCTCGCAGACTGCGTACAGAGTGTACCACTTTTGCAGCAGGTCGCTCTTAACCACCGTGAAAATAAGCAGTGCCGGTACCGCGAGCGCCGGTATTATCACGAAGAGCCCGACAAAAAAGGGACGATGCCTTCTGACGAAAGGCTCCGTAATCGGCTGTGACCTATGTTTATCGTGCGTCATCATGATTCGTATCTTTGGTTGTGTTTCAAATTGCGTACCTTGGCAAAGGCCTCCGCCGCCGGTTCCAAGCGCCCGCCGCTCAACATAAAGCGCTGCGCCGGAAACTCCGGCCAAACGCCCAGCGTGTGCGTCGCCATCAGAATGCTCATGCCGCCCCTCTTCCACCGCCCGTGCAAGACGCTCGCGATCATTCTCGCCGTTACGGGGTCGATCCCGCTGAACGGTTCGTCGAGTATCAGTAACGCGGGCTCGTTTATGAGCGCCCTCGCCACGGCGACGCACTTCAGCTGCGCGGCGGAGAGCGCCTCGGGAAACCGCTTTTCAATGTCGCGGCCTATGTTCAGCTCATCCATCAGCGACCTCACCCGCCTCTCTATCGCCTCGGAACCCAGATTATCCCCGCCGCACTTGAGCGGCAGCGCTATGTTGTCGAAGGCCGAGTGGTTCGATATCAGCGCGTGCCCTTGAAAGACGTAGCCCATAGACCTGCGCCGGCCGTACAACTCGTAGCGCGACATACCGGCTATGTCGTCGCCCTCCCACATAACGGCGCCGCCGAGCGGGTTGGTCAAGCCGGCGCAAATCTCAAGCAGCGTAGACTTCCCGCACCCGCTGCGCCCGCCCAATATGGCAATGCCGCCGGACGGCACGGTCAGATCCACACTATCCAATATAGTATTTTCCCCGTGCCAATGAGACACATTGCGCAGTTCTAATTTAAAGGACATAGTACCCGATGCTCAGGAGCAGGTTGACAGCGATAGTGAAAAACATAGACCCCACCACCGCGTTTATGGCCGCGATGGGCACCATACGCACGTTGCGCACGCTCAAACCGTAGTATGAACTCGTAAGAGCGACGATTATCCCGAACGCGGCGCTCTTGAGCAGGCTGACGGCCACGTCCCTGAATTGCAGCGCGTCGAATACCCTGCCGAAAGATATCCCGAGCGGCACGCCGGTCGAGAGCCACGCCACAATCAGCCCGCCGCAGATCGCTATGGTGATGAAGTACAGGTTGAGGCAGACGACCGAGGCCACGATTCCCACGAATGCCGGCTGCACGATGAACTGTATGGGGTCGATCCCCATCACCTCCAAGGCGTCGACCTCGCGCGATACGCGCATAGTCCCTATGTAGGCGGCAAGCGCCGTGCCGGAGCGCCCCACGACCACGAGCGACGTGACGAACGGCCCGAGCTCGTCCACTAGGGCGATGACCAATATCTTTCCGAAGTACTCGCTGACGCCGATCTTAGGCATGTTGAACATGGCGACTAGAATGATGGCGCTCCCGCACAGCACGGCGATAGACCCCACAAGCCAAAAGGCCTCCACGCCGGTGTAGAGCACCTGCCGGTTGATCTGGCTCATGAGGGAGAGATTGGGCGTGCGCCCCTTGCGGAAGGCGGCGTATACGGTGTCGAAGAGCAGTCCGGCCATGCCGCAGGCGGTATGCCAGAGGCCGGAAAGCCGTTTCCAAGAGCCGGAAGCTAAGTGGTTAAGTCCTTTTTTCGCGTGGTCTTTCAGCATTTATTGCCATTCCTTCGCCACGCGTCAAATCTATCCCAAAATATGCCGCGGGAACTGTGCTGTAATGATGAGTAGATTACCGGTTCTTCGGTAAATCCGAATGTATCGCAAAATTCATTGACCTGCTTCTTCTGTTGGGAACGCGACAACTTGTCCCCTTTGGTCAGCACCGGCAGCACACGCCGGCCTAGTCCGGCTAACCACTCGTTGGCTTCCATGTCCGCCGCGGCGCCGGGGTGGCGGATGTCTAATAGCCAGATGATTCCGGCGAGGTTACCGCGTTTTTTACAGTAGTCGGCGATTAGTTTGCTCCAGCGCTCCTTTTCGGCGATGGAGGCTTCCGCGTAGCCGTAGCCGGGCAGGTCTACCCAGAAGAGGTCTTCGTCTAACCTATATAGGTTGGCTAAGGTGGTCTTGCCGGGTCTTTTGGAGACGCGGGCCAGCGCCCCGCACGCTAAGGAGTGGTTTATGAAGGTGGATTTCCCCACGTTCGACCGCCCCAAAACGGCGTACTCCTCGCCCGTTGGCGCGGGCAGCTCCTTGAAATGCGCCGCCGAGCATACGAACTCCACGGAATATTTTTTTTGCGACTCAGCCATTTTTTCATCCATACTTGGGTGTGCTATAATATAATTTATGTATCTATGGACATACAAACCGCAATTAAGCACGTGACTTCCGGCAAGAGTCTCTCCGTCGTCGAGGCTTCCGAGGTTTTTGCCTCCATAATGGAAGGGATGGCGACCGACGCCCAGATCGCCGCGCTTATCGTAGCGCTTAGAATGAAAGGCGAGACCCCCGACGAGATAACGGGCGCGGCCTATGTTATGCGCGACAAGGCCACGCACATTTACGCAAGCTCCCGCAAAAACCTGATAGACACCTGCGGGACGGGCGGAGACTGCTCCAACACCTTCAATATCTCCACCGTCGCGGCGTTCGTAGCCGCCGGCGCCGGGGCCAAGGTGGCGAAGCACGGCAACCGCTCCGCCTCCAGCCGCAGCGGCAGCGCCGACGTCTTAGAGAGCTTGGGCGTCAACATCGGCCTGAACGCGGAGCAGATCAGCGCCTGCCTGAAGGAATTGGGGATAGGCTTCCTCTTCGCGCCGGCGCTCCACGCCGCGATGAAGTACGCGGGGGCGGCCCGCAAACAGATAGGCATCAGGACCATATTCAATATAATAGGCCCGCTGGCGAACCCGGCGCGCACCACAAGCCAGCTGCTCGGCGTCTTCTCCCCCGACCTCACGGAGACCATGGCCCAAGCGCTCAAAAACATGGGCAGCGACAAGGCTTTCGTCGTTCACGGGCTTGACCCTTTGGACGAGATATCCATCTGCGGCCCGACCAAAATCTCGGAAATACGCGGTGGCGAGATCTTAACTTATCAAATAACGCCGGAAGAGTTCGGCTTCAAAAGGGCGGCGCTGGCCGACATACAAGGCGGCGAACCGGATTACAACGCCGCCATTGCCAAAGAGATACTGGATGGCAAAAAAGGCGTGCACAGAGACGTGGTCGTGCTGAACTCCGCTTTCGCCCTATGCGCGGCGTCGGTGACGGACACGCCCAAAGAGGGCATAGCCGCGGCGGAAAAGTCGATAGACTCGGGGGCGGCGCGGGAAAAATTAGAGAAACTCAGGGAGCTGTCTAATCAGTTGGCTAAGACGGCCGGTTCTTAAAAACAAAAAGGGCGGAAACATTGAGCGTAGGCAACTTTTCTTGGGTAATCCCCGGCAAGCTCGCCGGTTGTTCCCTGCCGTACTTCGGGTCCGGCGATGGGAACGATGCCGCTTGGTTTGCGGGGCAGGGTGTGGGCATGTTGGTTTCGTTCGTGAAGCCGGACGGCGATCCGGCGGGGGAGTGTTCGCGTAACGGCATCGAGTGGGTATACTATCCCATCATCGACTACGGCGTTCCGTCCGACGAGGAGGCTTTCGGTGAGCTTATAGACAAGGCTTTGAGTGCGATAGCCGAAGGGCGCGGCGTCTGTTTCCATTGCTACGCCGGTATCGGACGCACTGGGATGGCGCTCGCCTGCACGCTGGGCAAGCACCTCTCCATAGGCGCTGATCAGGCGATAGCGGCGGTGCGCAAGTGCCGTGCGTCCATAGAGTCGCAATCGCAGGAAGACTTCACAAGGCGGTTTCTGGATGGCGTGTGAGATAGAAGTCGATATCCACAAAATACTCTTGGCCGACGAGGAGCGGTTCAGCCCTTTCGCCAAGAAGAGCAGCGAATCTCTGGGTAGATGCCGCCCGATAGACCGCGATCCCTTCCGCCTCGAGTTCGCCCGCGACGAGACGCGCATATTGCACTCGCGCCCCTTCAGGCGGCTCAAACACAAGACGCAGGTTTTCCTCTCGCCCGACGACGACCACATCTGTACGCGGATGGAGCACGTCCTCCACGTGTCGAGTATCGCCGCGGTCATAGGCCGTTGCCTGAATTTGAATACTGACCTGATCAACGCCATAGCAAAGGGACACGATCTGGGGCATCCGCCTTTCGGGCACGCCGGGGAGCGTGTGCTGAACGACATCCTCTTCAAAGATAAAAAGGTGCCCGGCGGATTCAAGCACGAGATACACGGGTTGCGGGTGGTGGACAAGCTGACCAACTACGGCGCCGGACTCAACCTAACCTACGAGGTGCGCGACGGAATAGCCACGCACTGCGGGGAGAACTTCGACCGGATAGTATGCCCCGACCGCAGCCGTGATCTGCATGAACTCGATTTGCTGGACGACCGCACCAGTATGCCCGCGACGCTTGAAGGGTGCCTTGTGAGATTGGTCGACCGCATCGCCTATCTTGGACGTGACATGGAGGACGCGATCAAGGCGCGCCTGATAAAGAAGGAAGACATCCCGCCGGAGGTGGTGAACGGGCTTGGCGCCGATAACGGGCGGATCATCGGTGTCTTCGCGAACGACACCATAGTGAACAGCGCCGGCAAGGATCAGATAGAGATGAGCGTGGAGATATTCGAACTGATGAAGATACTGAAAGAGTTCAACTACGAGCGCATCTACAATCATCCGGAGGTGAAGCGTGTGACTGACAAGGCGAACAAGATGCTGGGGATGCTGTTCTACGAGGTGGAGAGTATATACGAGGCGTCGGATCGCGGCGGCAATACGTCGTATGTGGACTCGATGGTAAAAGCGTCGCCGGTTCTGGAGACGTTCTTCAAATTCACGAAAAACACAAACTACACCGACGAGGTAAAGTCGTGGCGGATTGTGGCCGACTACGTGGCCGGTATGACAGACCACTTCGCGGAAAAGACCTTCACGCAGCTGTTCATGCCGTCGCCGTTTGTATGAGCGTGTTTTTTATTTCTGTCAAACATACACAAACATTCGGCAGTGAATCCACGGGTTTTTAAGATTAGACAACACTGTGATTTTTGTGGAAATTGGGGGACGCTAATATATTATAGATATGGGTTTATGGGAACGACCCGACCCGACAAGCCCCACCGAACACACACACCAACGGGGACGCGTGGGGACTTCCTTGACATCAATTTCAAAAAACGGCGTCTTTGGTTCGGGTGAAGAAAAATTCTTTTTCTCGGCAAACAATTACTATTGATAAAATCAATAACAATACCGTTTGAATAACTTTACTGTCGGGGTGCGTTTGAAATATTTCGTTTGAAAAACCCGCCAATAGATGAAAAACCACAACCAAAAACATATTCCGTTTCGTCTTGTAATATATCCAATTGCCGATAATCAGATACGGAATAACGCTTACAAGAAAATTTATTGAATAGATCATACCTGTTTCGACCAGTACGTTTTGGTAATATCCTTTTACAAAAGATAACGGCATGTGCCAAATTCCCCATACAACGCCGAAGAGTAAAGATGTCAACAAAAGATTAAAGCGGTTTCTCAGGCAGTGGATTCCATAGGTATGCCAACCGAACTCTTCCAGTATAGGGGCGAGCACGAGCAAAAGCCACGCCGGAAAAATACCGGCGGAAAAGGACATCTTCTCGACAAAATTAAATTGCGATACGCTATGGCCGAAAAGCAAAGAAACCGCTTGCGCGGCAAGAATGCTTGCTGGAAAGAGCGCTATTGTCAGAATCCAAAAAAATGGGCTGATCCCCTTAAAACTGAAAATTGAGGAGAATAACTCTTGCCTCATTTCTTTATCGGGGAGTATTAATATCATCGCCATACCGAACGGTCCGCAAAGCCCGATTAATCCGAGCATACTTCCAATGAAAACAACCGTGGGATCTTCCCACCGTGGACTGTGGCTCAACCACGCTACAATAAACCAACATATCCACGGAACAATTATGGCTGCGCCGTAAAACAAAATCGGGTGATTATACTTATTTAATCGCAATTTATCCTCCATTATGTTCGTTTTGCGTGTACATTAAAAACCTCAGTCAAAGAATGTTAATTATTATCGAATCAAACTGTTATTCCTCGTTCCCTTCGTCCCCGCCCTTATCGCCTTTCTTATGGTGATGTCTCGCCGCGAGCGTGTTGAACCTTTGGGTAATGACGTTGAGTTGGGTTTTCACCGTATGGCGAAGGGTCAAAAAGGACGCAGGATAAGGTCGCCGCCGGTGAGGGCGGATTGGTATTAATATAATATACAGTAAATCGGGAGTCAAATTTTTATGAAAAATACATCCAAATCCCTGCGTCCGAGGGGATATTTAGATCAAAATCTTTAAAATCAACTTGATTTTGCCGGACTAAAACCCACTTGAAATAGCGAAGAACCAAAAAAATTTGCACTATCGCTCGGTATGAATTTATATTATCAATATAAGAAAGTTGATAATCTATAAGCTAATACCCACGTTCTCGTGGAACTTCAGATTTTGGAGCCTATTATGGACTATACAGCCGGCAGCGGCGCCGCCAACGACATCGGCATTGACCGCCGCGGGTTTATGAAGCTGCTCGGCGCCGGGGCCGCGCTGGCCGCTGTCGGCGGGTGCGGCGGCGGGGGGCGCCCTATGGCCGGCAGGGAGGTGCCGACCGATAAGATGACATACCGGCGCAACCCCCAAAACGGCGACCTCCTCTCCATTTTGGCGTACGGTATGATGAGGCTCCCGCGCGTGCCCCGCGCCCGCAAGGAGTCGCTGCCGGATGTGAACGACCTCGATCAAGAGGCGGTCAACGAGCTTGTGGACTACGCCATAGCGCACGGCGTGAACTATTTCGATACCTCGCCGGTCTACTGCAAGGGGTTTTCCGAACGCGCCACGGGGCTTGCTTTGAGCCGCCACCCGCGCGACAAGTATTTCATCGCCACGAAGATGTCCAACCAACGCGCGAGAAGCCGCGAGGAGTCGCTCGCCATCTACCGCAAGTCTTTCGAGGAGCTGCGGGTGGATTATATAGATTACTACCTCCTGCACTCCGTCGGCAGCCGCGATAACTTCAAGGAGCGCTACTTGGACAACGGGATGCTCGATTTCTTGGTGAAGGAGCGCGACGCGGGGCGCATACGCAGCCTCGGCTGGTCGTTTCACGGCGAGGGGGACCTTTTTGAGTACCTGATGTCGGAGTACAAGTGGGATTTTACCATGATACAGGTGAACTATTTCGACTGGCGGATGGCGGCGGGGACGAACCGCAGCGACATGAGCGCCCGTCGCCAATACGAGATATTGGCCGAAAAGGGCGTCCCGGCCGTAATCATGGAGCCGCTCTTGGGCGGCGGCTTGGCTATGCCGCACTACAAGGCGCGGGCCAAAATGGTGCAGGCCGACCCCGACGCGAGCGCGGCGTCGTGGGCGTTCCGCTTCGCCGGCAGCCTCCCAAACGTTATCACCGTTTTGAGCGGCATGACCTTTATGGACCATCTGCAAGACAACATCCGCACGTATTCGCCGTTAGTGCCGCTGACGCCTGAGAACGACGCAATGCTCGACGAGGTCTCTAAGGTTATGCTTGAGTATCGCAACCTCACCTGCACAAAGTGCCAATACTGCATGCCGTGCCCGTACGGGTTGGACATTCCCGAGATATTCGCGCACTTCAACCGCAGTTTGAACGAGGGCAATTTCCCGGACGACAAGCAGGATCCGGATTACAAACGAGCGCGCCGCGCGTTTTTGGTGGGGTTAGACAGAAGCGTATCGCCCATACGCCAAGCGAATAGGTGCACGGGTTGCGGGTTATGCGTAAAAGACTGTCCGCAGAGGATAGATATTCCGGGGCAGATGCAGCGGATTGATAAATTTATTGAATCTATGAAGGTGTGAGGTATATATGCTGAGAAAAATCCGTATTGCTGTAGCCGCGTTTTTTATCGTCGCGCTTACGCTTCTGTTCCTTGATTACACGGGAACGCTGCACCGGTATTTGGGTTGGAGCGCTAGGATTCAGCTTCTTCCGGCGGTTTTGGCGGGGAACATTGCCGTCGCCGTCGGGCTGGTAGTTGCCACGTTGCTTTTGGGGCGCGCCTACTGTTCGGCAATATGCCCGCTTGGGATTTTTCAAGACGTTGTTTCGCGTATTGCCGGCATCGGCAAGAGAGACAGATTCTCCTATCGTCCGCCTAAAAAGCCGTTAGTCATTTTACGGTATGGAATATTGGCGGCGGTTATCGTCGTATGTATAATTATAGGCGTCGGCGCAGCCGTTATCGATCCGTACAGCCTGTACGGAAAGATGGTGTCGCAGATCTTGGTCCCCCTTTACAAATGGGGAAACAACATCCTTGCCGGATTCGCGGAGCGTTCGGGCAGTTACGCTTTTTATCGTACTGATATATGGCTCACCGGCGCCGTCGCTCTGTCCGCCGCGATATTGACGCTCGCGGTAATCGGTGTTTTCGCGTTCAAAAGCGGGCGCGGCTACTGCAATACTCTATGCCCGGTCGGGGCTTTTTTGAGCGTATTCGTAAGATTCTCGCCGTACGCGCCGCCTGTCAATAAAGAAAAGTGCACAAGTTGCGGCCTTTGCGCCAAGAATTGCAAGGCCGGTTGCATTGATCCCGTCAAAAAGGAGATAGACATGCTGCGGTGCGTCTCCTGCTGTAATTGCTTGGAGCTGTGCCCGAGCGGGGCGATAACGCTCTCTTTGCGTAATCCGTTTGGCGCGAAAAAATCAATTTCAAACGTGAAGCCTGAACCCGTCGCTTTGGCAAACGACGGCCTCGCCCGCCGCGGTTTCGTCTCCGGCGCTGTACTGCTGGCGCTGGGCCTGATCGCCCGTCCGGCAGCCCGCGCGTTCGACGGCGGCCTCACTCCGCTCAAAGACAAGAAGGCACCCGTACGCTCCAACCCCATCATCCCGCCCGGCGCCGACAACGCGAGAAGTTTCGGCAAACACTGCACTGGCTGCCAGCTCTGCGTGTCGGTCTGCCCGAATCAAGTGCTGCGCCCGTCAAGCAAAATATCGGATCTCCTGCACCCGCGCCTCTCCTACGAGCGGGGCTACTGCCGTCCCGAGTGCGTCAAGTGCTCGGAGGTCTGTCCGTCCGGCGCGATACGCCCCATCACCGCGGCGGAAAAATCAGCCACGCAGATCGGTATCGCGGCATGGAACAAAGATCTCTGCATCATCAATACGGATAAAGTGAAATGCACCCTCTGCGAACGCAAATGCCCCACGGGGGCGATAACCATGATCTCGCAAAGCGCCGACGATATGACGTCGCCGAAGATCCCGATGGTAGACGCAAACCGCTGCGTCGGCTGCGGGGCGTGCGAAAACCTATGCCCGGCGCGGCCATACAGCGCGATCGTTGTTAACGGTGTTGAATCACATAGAACGGTGTAATGATGCTCTACGAATACAATCTATCCGCCCAACGCGCCGACTTTTACAACATAACTCCCAAAGTCCGCGAAGCCGTCGCCAAAAGCGGCGTCTCCGACGGTATCGCCGTGGTCTACTGCCCGCATACCACGGCGGGGATCACCATAAACGAGAACGCCGATCCCGATGTTGTTCATGATTTGCTCATCGGCTTAAACAAGGCCTTCCCCGACCGCGCCGAGTTCAGGCACGCCGAGGGGAACAGCGCCGCGCACCTCAAAGCGAGCGCGATAGGGTCGAGCGCGACGGTAATCATAAAAGACGGCAAGCCGCTCTTGGGAACGTGGCAGGGAATTTTCTTTTGCGAGTTTGATCCTCCTAGGAGTCGTAGTTATTTTGTTGAGGTTATGGGGAATAATAAATAAGTCAAATTCTTTAAAATCAAAATCTTTTAAATCTTTTTAAGACGAAGCCCCTTCGGGGCTTCATAGATAAATTCGGGGCTAAACCCCTCATTTTCAGTCAAAGTCAAAAGCAAAATCAAAGTCAAAACCCCGCTCCCCCCGGTGGCCAACGTAGGGGCGAACTGTGTTCGCCCGTCTTTTAACTATGCACCCCGTTAGTGGGTGCATAGCTCGGTATAAAACGATCCCCCCAATTATTTGCTTTTGACGTTGCCTTTGACGTTGTCTTTGACGTTGACTGAAAATGAGGGGTTTAGCCCCGAATTTATCTATGAAAGGGCGCGTTTACGCGCCCTTTCGTCTAAAAATGACTTTAAAGATTTTGACTTTAATAATTTGATTTTAAAGAATTTGACTTTACCCCCTCAAAACCCCTCAAAAACGCGGTTTTCTAGAAAAATCAAAAAAAAGTAAAAAAAAATAAAAAAAACTTGCATTTCATAAAAAAATATGTTATATTTGTATAGCTACGGCCAAGAGGTCTGCAAGCACGGTTCAGTAAACTGCGTAACAAAAGTCACGTAAGTACGTACCAAAAAAAGTCATAAAAACATCCGCTCTTTGAAAATATCGATGTGTGATACGGGTTCTCAGAACATTTTTTTGAGTAATTCCGGGCATTCAAAGTAAAATTTGGATGTTTGGTAAGTCAGTAATTTAAGTAAGAGCTAAAAATCAACTCTTAAAAACGGAGAGTTTGATCCTGGCTCAGAACGAACGCTGGCGGCGTGCCTAATACATGCAAGTCGTGCGTGATCTAGGGGCAACTCTAGTGAAAGCGGCGAACGGGTGAGTAACACGTA
>JAITFI010000085.1 GCA_031281485.1 Chitinispirillales bacterium
TCCAGCGGTTACTTCAGCCCGGAGGATACCGCAATGTTCAGCCCGATATACGACACTCTCATGAAGAACGGCGACAACTACTTGGTCATGGCCGATTTCGACGCCTACGTAAAGTGCCAGGAGGACGTGGCGAACTGCTACCGCAACCACGACGAGTGGACGCGGAAGTCGATCCTGAACGTCGCGAACATGGGCAAGTTCTCGTCGGACAGGCCGATCGCGGAGTACGCCAAGGACATCTGGGGAGTCAAGGCGGCGGATGTTAAGCTGGATATTTGATTTATCGTATGACGATGACGGCAGTTCCATAGGGGCGGGGTCAACCCGCCCCCATATAAAAAATTCTGTTTCTAAAACTTGTATCGTTCCATAAACAAACCGCAAACGCGCGAGGTGTTTTATTATGCCCACTGCAACCACAAGAAGACGCGGCGCCGTATCCGCGCGGTCACGCTCAATCCCCGTCGCCGACCTGAACTCACGCGAGGGTAAGAGCCTCCTCAAGAAGATTATCGACGCGAGGGATTGCTTCGATGACGCCGTCTCCAAAGCCGCCGCCGCCATTATCAGCGACGTCCGCGAGAACGGCGACGAGGCTCTGGCAAAGTACACAAAGCGCTTCGACGGGGTACGGCCCGCCAAACTGCGCATCCCGCCCGCCGAGATAGCGGTACGCGCGAGGCGCGCGCCGCCGGAACTCAAGATCGCCATCCGCGAGACGGCGCGGCGGCTGCGTCAGTACCACAGCTGCCAAGGCATGCCGATGTTCAAGATCAATACGCCGGACGGCGAGATCCGGCAGGCGGTCAGACCGCTGAACCGCGTCGGCCTCTACATCCCCGGCGGACGCACGGTGTACCCGTCGAGCGTGCTGATGAACGTCGTCCCCGCCCAGTCGGCGGGCGTCAAGGAGATCGTGGCGGTCACCCCGCCGCAAAAAGACGGCCTCGACGCCGGCGTCGCGTTCGCGCTCAACCTACTCGGCATCACCGAGGTCTACCAAGCGGGCGGAGCCCAAGCCGTCGCCGCGCTCGCTTACGGTACGGAGACCATCACGCCGGTGGATAAGATCGTAGGCCCCGGCAACGCCTACGTCGCGGCGGCTAAACGCCTCGTCTACGGCAAGGTCGATATAGACTGCGTGGCAGGCCCGAGCGAAGTGGTGATAGTCGCCGACAAGAGCGCCGATTCGCGGCTCGTGGCGCTCGACCTACTAGCCCAAGCGGAACACGGCACCGGCGACGAGATCGCCGTCTGCATAGTGGAGAGCAAAATACTGGCGGCAAAGATCGCCGCCGCCGTAACGAAAGAGATCAACGCGTCGCCGTCAAAAGCGGACTTTATGAAACTGCCGCCCCACGCGATAACGATATTCGTCACAACATCGCGCGCCGAGAGCTTGGAACTCTGCGACACCATAGCCCCCGAACACCTGCAACTCATGACGGAAACCGCCAACGACGACGCCTGGCACGTGGCCAACGCCGCCGCGATCTTCATCGGGTCGGACACGCCGACCGCTTTGGGAGACTACTTCATAGGCACGAACCACGTCCTGCCGACAGGCGGCACGGCGCGCTTCGCCTCGCCGCTGGGCGTGGAGAGCTTCCAAAAGCGCATATCTATAGCCAAAGTGTCGCTAAAAGGGCTGAAGTCCGCAATGGATATAGTACCTACATTCGCGAGGGCCGAGGCGTTCCACCACCACGCGTTGAGTGTTGAGGCGAGGGGGGAGTAGGTTAACCTAAAACCCCGCGTGCAGATAGGCCCCCGCTCCCACGGTCGCGGTTTTCTGTCCTTGTATGCCCGCGCCCAATTCCGCAACGACAGAGATGTCGGGCAACATCTTGAGCCTGAAGTATAACGCGTACGCGATGTCCGGTACAGGCGCCCCGTCGCCGCGTAACAACGTTAGACGGAGGTAGTGGCTGTTTTCTATGCTCCGAATGTAACCGCTCAGTTCTTTTACGAGGGAAGCGGTGATGATCGGACCGGCTTCTACGGCAGACGAGTCTTTATCCGTCAGGCGCGATCCGAAAGCGCCGGCGCCTGTTATTAGACCGTTTCCCCACCGGTGTTCGTAGAGCGCGTCGGTGGAGATACGCCACAGTGCTCCTGATTTTCTCGCGCCGGCGCCGGCTTCCAATTTGCTGCCGTTTTGCAACCACAGGCCCAACCGTTCGTTGGTGTTGTAGTTAATCTCACCGTTGTCCATACAAGATCTTGAATTCAGCGTACTGAGCAATAGGTTGTCTATTGGAAAGAACAAGAGACCGACCTCTTGCTGGGTCCATTTGTACGTTAACAAATCATCTTGGGGGAATAGGGCGAACTTCATTGGTTGCGCGCCTGTGGGGAGCCACGTCTTCGTCCCCCGCGATAACGATGCGTAAAGGGCTACGCGCTCAAGGTTTTTCACGTACTCGCCCGGATAGAAGTAGCCGTTAATGTTTCCGTCGGCGTACATAGTGTCGCTCTCGTAATCAACAAGATTTAGCAAGAAGACAGAATATGACGCATTTACATCGAATCCGCGCGGAAGATCACGCGTGTTCACAGATACTTGCGGGTTTACATCAGATCGCACATTCCAATCCGAAGGGTTGAGGTGGTATACGGTAGTGCCGGTGAGTGTAAGCGAGCTTATAGGGGAGACATTGACCATGCCGTATGCCACCCGTCCGCGCTCCGAAGTGTTGCTGATATATTCAGACCACGAAAAATCGTAACCCACGTTATGCATAACCTTCATTTCCCTGAGAGAGCGCACCGAGAGATCGGATAGGCGCAGTGAGAAAGTCTCTCTCTGATTACGTTTGCTCGTTTCCAAACCGGGGTTATTCTCCGAGAAGAGGCCAGCGGCCGATACTTCAATATCCGGTAAATAGTCTCCCGTATATGATGTTCGCAACTCAAAATTTGAGAGGTTGTTGTATTCGGTGCGTCTATGCACCTGATATATACCAGCCCTTAGGTTGTCGCGTATATCGTACCCGAGGTTGATTTCGTGCTCGTTGTTCATGTCCTCATATATCATGTCTCTATAACTGAAAGTCGGCTTATCCAGCCCCATAAAGTCCCGCCCCACCCATCGACCGCTGTATGAACCGAAAGCCCTGCCCTCGGTCACGCCGGCAGTCACCGAGGCCGAATGCGCGCCAAGGCGGTTGTCGTACGCGATCTCCGGGTAGAATAGGATTGAGCGGCCGCCGGCACCGCGCCACTCCATGGGAATACCGGCAAGAGCCATCGACGAGAAACCGCCGCTATCCCCGCGATCCACCGTCAGTAACCCCGCCCGCGCGCGCATCCACTCACGCGGCGACACGGCGCCCTCAACAAAGTTGTACTGTCCTAAATTATCCTCAGGAAGAGGCTCAAATACCTGCCTCTCCGCCGGATAGTGTCTCTCGGAAAACGCCAACTGTATGACGGATTTCGGATTAGTCTTATCACGGCGTATCAGACGCACGGCGCGGGTTCCCGGATTGTAAACAAAATCCGTCGAGGGGAGCGGAATACCGTCTACGTACATCTTAACCGTACTTGCGACAACCTCCCTATTTTCTTCCACACCGCGTATATAGTACAAACCGCTCGGCTCGTACCACACCGCGCGCCACTTCGTCTTTGAGAGCAGATAACCGCTACCGGCGGTGGCTGTCACAAGGCTACGGTTCCCGTTGTATGCCGTGGTGCCGGAAAATACAGCGGACGCCCCTTCGGTGACCACATCAGAATTGACATTACTCCGGGAAAGCCCGGTGCCCTGCACACCGAATGAGGCGCGGGAAAAAATGTCATCATCGATGCCCTTGTAATAAAAGCCCTTTTGCGGCGGCAGCGTCGTCGCCGCGTTGTCTATCGTGAGGTCTAAGATTCTCCCGTCCGTATCCTCCGTACGCAAATTCAGCGTAACGTTAGCCAACGGTATCGGCGGGTTAATCACCAAGTCGCCCGTATCGGCGTACTCGACACCCCCCGCGCCCCTAAACGTGGCGGTACCGCCCGGCGTCCCCACATACTTATCGGAGAATGTAACGTGCGCGCCGTCTTCGTCCCAACTATATGGACCTTTTCGCACGACATCGCTCCTATTCCTGATACGAACGCTGCTCCACAGTTTGCGGTCGGGGTTATAGACGATAAAACCGCCGCGCTTGTACAGCATGATGTGATCGTTATAACGGAAAACGAAAGCGCCGCCGTCGACTGTTACATGATCCGGGTAACGGGTAACCCACAAGTTGAATGGCGTGGTATAGGTAACCAGCCCCATGTCGGTAGCGCAAATGATTTCTTGGGTAACCGAGTCGCGGGCAATCGAATTGACGTTGCGCAACACGGGTATCGCCGGCCCCGGCTCCAACGAGAAATTTCTCTCGTTGAACGTATAAACACGGTTTCCCGCCACAACATTGATGTCGCTTTGACTGAAACTCGCCGCTCGAATCCGCTCTTTCACCACCGCTCCGACAAACAATCTCTTCGACGGATCGTATCTATAGACAACTTTATCTTGCGTAAAATAGACTGCGTCGCCGACGCGGCGGACATCACCCGCCGCGAGGGTAAAATCCTTGTGGGGGACGGTAACCCAGTCGCCGCTCGCCGTGGTTAGGATATACACCGCGCCGGACGTGACGACATGCACCTGATCATTGAAACTCATAAGCCCGCGAACCGTTAAGGCGCTCTTGCTCGGAATGGCGATCTTCACCCATTCCCTGCTTGTCAAGTCCATACGGTAGAGCGTGTCTCCCATAGCGAGCCAGACAAAGCGCCTATCGACGTCGATGTATCCGCCGCCGACGACAAACCCGAGCGAGAAATCCTCCAACGTACCAGTCTGCATGTTGACGGCGATCACGGCGCCCATGCCGTTCGACGCCCAAATCATGTCGCCGTTGCGCACCGCGCCAACGATATCGAAGAGCGAATCGACGGAGGAGTACAGCATGCGGGCGCTGCGGGTATCCATGGAGAAGTAGGTTATTTGCTTTTGATCGACGACATACACAATACTGCCGCGGGTGAAAACTTGCGGAGAGACGACGCCGGTGGCGCTCGCCGTGTGCGGGAACAATACGAACACAACGAACGACAAGGCCGCGAAAAGCGATCCTGCCGTTATACTATTGCGCGGCGATCCGCCGTATTCATTACAATTCCGCATTTATCCTCACGCACGTTTTATTGACAACGCAATCCCGAAGTATCTGGATCACAAAATCCGTGTAAATCGATTCCGGTTGATTCAACCGTCAAAATCTAGTTGATCCTCCCACATTCCCATCGAACGAAGGACCAGAATAATTAACGCGCCGCAAATACGGCGGCAAATCTTCAAGGCCGGGATCAGGTGTCAAGTCAAGCGCGATACTCTCCGCCGCCGTCTTCCCCGCGCCCATCGCGAGAATCACCGTGGCCGCCCCCGTTACAATGTCCCCGCCCGCGTATACTCCCCGCTTCGACGTACGCCCATCGGCTTCGTTCGCGGATATCGTCCCGCGCTTCTCGTTAACCTTAAGCCCCGGCGTCGTATTCGGGATTAGCGGGTTGGGGCTGTTGCCGATGGCGATAACCGCCACGTCGCAATCAATCACAAACTCGCTCCCCTTAACCTCTACCGGACGGCGGCGCCCCGAAGCGTCGGGTTCGCCGAGCTCCATACGCACGCACTTTACACCCGTTACCGCGCCGTTCTCTCCCGCGATTATCTCGACGGGATTGCAGAGGAGATTAAACTCGATGCCCTCCTCCTTCGCGTGATGAATCTCCGCGGCGCGCGCCGGCATCTCGGCCTCGCTTCTGCGATATACGATCATCGACTTCTCCGCGCCGAGGCGCAGCGCCGTGCGGGCGGAGTCCATCGCCACGTTCCCGCCGCCGACCGTTATGACGCGCTTGCCCTTTATTATGGGTGTCGACGGGTCGTCTATATACGCCTTCATTAAATTGCTTCTTGTCAAGTACTCGTTCGCCGAGTACACGCCTATGCCGTTCTCGCCCTTTATCCCCATAAACGACGGAAGCCCCGCGCCGGAGCCAACGAATACCGCGTCGAATTTCTCATCTTCGAACAATTCGTCGACCGTGGCCGTCCTACCGACCACAAAGTTCTTTACGATTTTCACGCCCAGCGCCTCTAAATATTCTATCTCCTTTTTGACAATGGCCTTGGGCAAACGAAACTCCGGTATGCCGTAGACGAGCACTCCGCCCGCTTCGTGCAACGCCTCAAAGACCGTCACGTCGAAACCCGTCTTGACTAATTCCCCGGCGCACGTCAAACCCGCCGGGCCGGAACCGACGACGGCCACGCTCTTGCCATTTGATGGGCTCTTCGGCGGAAGTTCGACGTTACCCGACTCGCGTTCCGTATCGGCGGCGAAGCGTTCAAGGTTCCCTATTGCCACAGATTCGCCCTTCTTGCCGAGAATGCAACGCGCCTCGCACTGCGTCTCCTGCGGACAGACGCGCCCGCAGATCGCCGGCAGAGCGTTGGTCTCCTTAATCTTTTTGGCGGCTGCGATGAAGTCGCCGGCGGCGATGAGCCCTATGAACTCGGGAATCTTTACATTGACCGGGCAGCCTTCGACGCATAGCGGCTTCTTGCACTGGAGACAGCGGGCCGCCTCGGCTTTCGCCTCGTCGCCGGTGTAGCCGTAGGGCACTTCATTGAAGTTGCGGCCGCGAGCTATCGGGTCTTGTTCTTTCATAGCGATTCGGGCGGTGACTAGCATTTTATTTTCTTTCTCTGTAAAGTCAAATAATTAAAATCAAATTCATATAAGGGGAGGGCTACGCCCTCCCTCGCTCCAACCAAAATGGCTTCGCCATTTTGTTTTCCGCTACCCACCCTGCGGGGCGCTGCCCCGCAACGCCCCGTCAGATAAACATGCGCCGCTTCGCGTCGCGAAAAATCAAAATCATACATTATGCTATCTTACACGCGTGATAATTCTCTCTCGCCTGCGTCTCGAATGATTTATAGGCGTTTAGACGCGTAACCATTTCGTCCCAAGCTATTTGCGATGCGTCGAACTCCGGGCCGTCCACGCAGGCGAATTTCGTTTGACCGCCTATTGTTACCCGACAGCCGCCGCACATTCCCGTTCCGTCGATCATTATCGGGTTCAGCGACGCGTAGGTTTTGATCCCAGCCGCAACGGTTAGGGCGGCCGTGACCTTCATCATAATCACCGGTCCAATGACAAAGGCTACGTCGAACTTTTCACCGGCGCCCATCAATCCCTTAAAAACGTCGGAGACGAAACCTCTTGTGCCGTAGGTACCGTCGTCCGTGGCAATCATGAGGCGGTTGCTGGACGCCTTTATGTCGTCTTCGAGGATAACAAGTCCTTTGGTACGCGCCCCGACAATCGTCGTCACGTCGTTTCCCGCCGCGAACAGCGCTGATACTATCGGGTACAGCGGGGCGGCGCCTACCCCGCCGCCGATGCAAAGCGCCCTGCCGAATTTCTCTATGTGCGTGGGCCTGCCCAGCGGACCGGCAAGGTCGCTTACCGACTCGCCCTCGGCAAGGTCGCGTAACTGCATCGTCGTTTTGCCCACCGCCTGAAAGATGATGTCGATCCATCCCTCGCCCGCATCGGCGTTGGCGATTGTGAGCGGGATGCGCTCGGAGTCTTCACGCGGACGCAAAATGATGAACTGCCCCGCTCTCCGCTTTCCGGCAATACGCGGGGCGTGGAGGCGGAATCGCCAGACGGCGTCGGACAACTGTTCCTTTTTCAGGATTTTTGCCATTGATAACCCCAAAATCAAAAAACGGGCGAACAATGTTCGCCCCTATAACGCAACACTGTAGATATCGGTATCGTAGAGGCGGCCCGAGGCCGCCCGCATACCGTCAACACATCAACATCATCTTACAGTTTGGCCTCTTTCTTAATCTTATCCACCATATCCAGCTTCTCCCAAGTGAACTCCGGCAACTCGCGGCCGAAGTGGCCGTTTCTCGCCGTCTGCTTGTATATCGGGCGCTTTAGGTCTAAGCGCTTGATTATACCCGCCGGAGTCAGGTCAAACAGCTTGGTTATGATACGCACTATCTCGGCGTCGGCGATCTTGCCCGTACCGTAGGTGTCAACGTGGATCGAGATCGGTTTCGCGACGCCTATGGCGTAGGAGAGCTGGATCACGCAGTGGGTCGCGAGACCCGCGGCCACTACGTTTTTGGCTACCCAGCGGGCGGCGTAGGCGGCGCTTCTGTCCACCTTGGAGGGGTCCTTGCCGGAGAAGGCGCCACCGCCGTGGGCGCCGTAACCACCGTAGGTGTCAACGATGATCTTACGCCCCGTCACTCCGGTGTCCCCGTGCGGACCGCCCACCACGAATTTGCCGGTCGGATTAATGTGGTAAGTGGTCTTTTCGTCCAACATTTTCGCCGGAATAACCTTCTGGATGACCTTCTCTATCATATCTTTCTTTATTGTGGCATACTTGACATCTTCGTCATGCTGGGTAGAGAGGACGACCGTGTCTATGCGCTTGGGCTTGAGCCCGTCGTACTCCACCGTAACCTGCGTCTTAGCGTCGGGGCGCAGATACTTTATCTTGCCCTTCTCCCGCAGCGTTGTGAGCTCCTCTACCAAGCGGTGCGCGTAGTAGATGGCCAGCGGCATGTAGACCTTGGTCTCGTGACAGGCGTAGCCGAACATGATACCCTGATCGCCGGCGCCCTGCTCCTTGTGCAGCCCCTGACCCACGTTCACACCCTGCGCGATGTCCGGCGACTGCCGGTGTACCGATACCAGCACCCCGCAGCTCTCGGCGTCAAACCCCAGCCCCGGCACGTTGTAGCCGATCTCGGCGATCGTCTTCCTGACTACGTCCTGATAGTCGACGGAAGCCTTGCTCGTGATCTCACCCGCCACGACCACAAGCCCCGTCGTCACAAGCGTCTCGCAAGCCACCCGCGAATCGGGGTCCTGCGCGAGCAACGCGTCGAGAACGGCGTCAGAAATCTGGTCGCAAACCTTGTCCGGGTGCCCCTGAGAGACACTTTCCGATGTGAAAAAACGGCTCATGTTAATCCTCCTAAAGAAGTGGGTTATGGCTAACAACCTCGTTTTCGTTCTTTTCCGGGTTGGCGCAGATTTCGGCGTATTCCGGCATAGAATAAATAAAATAATTTATTGGCAGTGGGATTATCAATAAAAATTGCGTGGACAGCCTACCTCACCGTTCCCTCAGCCGGCCGACCCCCTGCACCGCGACCATTGTCCCCAGCCCCAGAAGCAATACGGCAAAGACCAATTGGAGGAAGTCCTGGCCGACGTTGAACGTGCCGTCAAAGAGCTTCCCGCCCTTCGCCAATATAGTAAGCGCTAGCGCGGTGAACGTCACCGCCAGCATGATAACCATGGGCGCGTAGAGCATCACCCCCTTACGCTTCGTCTTCTTCAAGAACACAGCGCACGCGATCAACGACAGGGCGGCAAGCAGCTGATTGGCCGAACCGAAGAGCGGCCAAATGGCCTTGTAGCCCAAAATGGCGAGTAGGTACCCGAAGAGCAAAGTGCAGACCGTCGCCGCGTACTTGTCCCGGAAAAAATTCCTTATCCGCGCCGCCGCCCCTTTTCCGCCCTCCTCCGACTCCGTGAAAAGCTCCTGAAAGGCCAACCGCCCCACGCGGGCTACCGAATCTAAGGAGGTGAGGGCGAAAGCGCTTATCGACAGGGTGATCAACGTAAAGACGATGCTCTCCGGCAACCCCGTCTTCACCAGAAAACTAGCCACCGCGGAGGCGAAAACCTGCGGAGGCGTCTCAATGCCCTGCGGCAACTTCCCGCCAATGGTGATGGCGCCCACGGTGATGACCGCGATAACCGCCAAAAAGCTCTCCACAAGCATAGACCCGAACCCGATGGGCAGTATGTGCTTCTCGCTCGCTATCTGCTTGCTCGTCGTGCCCGACGAAACGAGGCTGTGGAAACCCGAAACCGCCCCGCAAGCCACCGTCACAAAGAGGATGGGGAACATGTAGCTGTCGCCCGCCTTAAAGCCGGTAAACGCCGGAATGTTGATGGGCGGCGCGGCAATCACCACGCCGACAAAAGCCGCCGCGATCATCGCCACAAGCAGGAAAGAGTTGAGGTAATCCCTCGGCTGCAACAGCGCCCACACCGGAGTGACGGATGCCAAGAAGATATAGGCGAACACGAGATAGAGCCAAACGCCCTTGTCAACATAAATAGGGATCCAAAGACCCGCCGCTATGCAGAGCACCAAAACGGCACAGGCGACCGCGGTGCTGACAAGCGCCTTCGGCTTGAATCGCCGCAAAAACAGCCCGAGCCCCACCGCCGCGACGATAAACAGCACGGATGTAGTAGCCACCGCGGCGTTGGCCGGAACCTTGACGATCTCGCCCCCAACTTTGTCAAACCCGCCGAACGTCCCCGCCACAATGTCCGCAAAGGCCGCCACCACCAATATCGAAAAAAGCCACACGAATATAAGGAAGAGCCGCTTGCCCGTCTTGCCGATATACATCTCAATGATGAACCCGATTGTCTTCCCCTTGTTCTTCACCGAAGCGTAGAGCGCCGCGAAGTCCTGAACCGCCCCGAAGAACACCCCCCCGACCAATATCCAAAGCAGCACAGGCACCCAACCGAACATAACGGCGAGGATTGGCCCGTTTATAGGCCCCGCGCCGGCAATGGAGGCAAACTGGTGGCCGAAAACCACGCCGGGGTCGGTGGGCACGTAGTCCATGCCGTCCTCAAGTTCGTGGGCGGGGGTCTTCCTGTTTGGGTCAATACCCCACTTCCGAGCCAAGTAGCGTCCATAGACCAAATAAGCGGCCAGCAGGAGCGCCGCGGAGATTATGAGTATCGTTAGGCCGTTCATGGTCGTTGAATTCGGAGCCTTTGGGTTAATGGGTTAGGGTCAAAATACCTACGGTTAAAATAATAAAGGCCAAATCAAGAATCAATAATTCCTTGCAATGAATTCAATTTCGCAAGCTCCCCCGACCGTACGCAAATCAGTTGTCGGCGACGCAACGCACCGAGAAGCTGTGCCTCTTGTCGTCGTCGTCCTCGTTCACGCTGTCGAAGATGCCGCCCATGCCCCGGTAGTAGGCGTAGTTGCTACCGTGCTCCGTGGCCGTCCACCAACCGCCGCCGTTGCCGGCACCACCGAACTCGCCATCGTTGCCGCGGTAGCCGCCCGACAGGGCCGAAAATCCATAATCGTCCGTACCATTACCGTTTTTGCCCTTATAATCGTTCCACCCACTCTTTGATTTCAACTTCTGACCCGCGCCGTACCAATAAATCATACCCTCATAATACGGCATTTTCTCGCCTCCTACCGCTTGCCCCAAATAATCCCAATCCTCGCGAGACGGCAACTTCCATCCTTTAGGACAGACTGTCGTCGCCGTCTTCCAATCGTACAGTCTGCCGTATTGTTTGCAATATGACGCGCTATCATTATAGCACCAAGACCCGCTTTGGGTCTGATAATTGAGATTCTCCGCCATCCAAGTCTGTTTGTCAATCTTCACCGTCTTGTACGTCTGCCCATCTCTTGTGTCGATGAGCGTATCGTACATTATGGGTAACGTATCGTGTGTTACGGCTTGTGTATCAATCGCTACTGCTAACGTATCAAGCGTCGTAGAGACGGATTTCGGTGTCGGTGTCTTAGAACACCCCGCCAATCCAATCGCCGCCGCGACTGCCGCCGTAGTCAGTAAGAGGCTGCGCATTATGGATGATCCTTTGGGTTAATAGAGATCATGTTTGTAGACATCGGTCAGTATAAATATACATTATGGTGAGTTCTGGACGCAACGCACCGATAGGGCGTCATAATGGGCGTCGTCGTTCTCGCCCACGTGGTCGTTGCCGTAGTACATGCGCCGGCCGTAGGCGTAGACCTCCGGTTTTCTGAATTCTTGGTTCGTAGCCGTCCACCAAAAGCCGAGATTGCTGGCGTAGTAGAACTTGTCTATATAGTAGGTTTTGGAATCGGAGTTGTATTTGCGGCAACCTTGACCGCCGGGCAGGGCGGAAAAACCGTAATCGTCCGTACCGTCGCCGCTATTGCCTTTATAGGCGCTCCAACCGCTCCTCGCTTTCAGCTTCTTACCCGCGCCGTCCCAATAATGTTCAATCACCCCAATCTGCCGCGCCGGACCACTTTTCTTTTTGCCTCCTGCCGCTCCCGTCAAATCATCCCATTCCTTGACAGACGGCAAATGCCATCCGGCGGGGCAAACCGTCTTCGCCGCTTCCCAAGCGTACAGCCTGCCGTATTTGCCGCAGTTGGAAGTATCGTTGTCATAACACCAAGAATTGTTCGACCGATAATTCAGATTTTCCGCCGTCCATGTATTGCCGCCTATCTTCACGACGCGGTATTTCCTACCGTCTCGCGGATCGGTGAAATGGGCGGATAATTTTTCGAGCCTTATTCGTTCTTCCTCCTTTTTTCTCTGTTCCTTAATTTCTCTTGCTTGTTCCTGTTCCATGCTTTCGTTCTGAACACAGCGCACGGAGTAGCCGTCGGTCTTTGGGACGCCGGATTCGTGCACGTTGTTGCCGGTGCCGCCTACGTATTGGTAGTAGGCGCCGCCGCTGTCGAATTCCGTCGCCGTCCACCAAAAGCCGATATCGCCGTCATAAAAAAAACGGAAGCCGCTTTCTTTGGGGGGCTTGTAGCGGCTGACGCCGGGCAGCGCCGAGAATCCGTAATCGTCCGTCCCTACAGCTGTTTGCTCCGTTTCTTCCCAACCGGTTTTCGCTTTCAACGCTTTACCCGCGCCGTACCAACGTGCGCCGAGGTACGAAAGATCATAATAATCCTCATAAAACCGCCTTTCGCCGCCTACGGCCTGTCCCAAGCCGTCCCAATCCAAGCGAGACGGCAGACGCCACCCTGCCGGGCAGACCGCCAGCGCCGTTTCCCAGTCGTATAATCTGCCGTACTTGTCGCAGTAAGACGCGCTGTCATTATAACACCAAGAGTTACCCGCCTGTGGCTGATAATTTAGATTTTCCGCCATCCAAGTTTTACCGCCTATCTCCACGGCGCGGTATTTTCGGGCGTCTCGCGAGTCGGTGAAATAGACGGATAACTTTTCAAGCCGCCGCCGCTCCTCTTCCATACGAAGCTGTTTTCTTTGCAGAGCTTCTTCCTCGCTTTCATCCTTAATGCAGCGCACCGCCAACCCGGGGCCCATAGGGGTCAGCGACGGTCCGAACACTTCGACGTGAGTGTCGTCGTAGTAGTATTCTCCCGCCATGAAGTCGTCGCCGCAACGCACGTCCAGTCCATAGGGTAAAGAGCCTTTCGTAGGGGCCGCCCACCATGCTCCGTACCCGCCGCCGGGGCCGGGCCGGGCTGAGAAACCGTAGTCGTCGGTGCCGTTACCGAGGCGACCTTCGCAATCTTTCCATCCGCTTCTCGCTTTCAGTTTCGTACCCGCGCCGTACCAGAACGTCATGCTGATATGCTGATTATACTCTCTCGTTCCGCCGACCGCCTGTCCCAAAATATCCCATTCCCGCTTGGTCGGCAAGCGCCATCCCACGGGGCAGGCCTCAGCCGCCGCGTTCCAGCCGTACAGCCTCCCATACTTACCGCAATCGGGTTCATCGCCCTTAAAGCATTGCGACATCCCTGCTTTCGGATTTTCAGACAACATTTCGAGAAGATGGTGGTGATCATCCTTGTCGGGTTTGCGGCGTTTGGGCGCCCTTGATTTCGTCTTGTATTTCAAATTCTCCGCCATCCACGTCCTGCCGTCCGGCATTTTCACCGTCCTATAAATGTTCCCGTCCCTGCGGTCGGCGAGCGTACCATATGTTACGGATAACGAATCCGAGATTACAGACGACGTATCGAGGGCTTTTGACGCGCTTCTCCGCGCCGAATTCTTTGAGCACCCCGACAATCCAAATATCACAAATACCGTGGTTATCGCCGCCGCGACCGCTGCCGTAGTCAGTAAGAATTTGCGCATTATGGTTGATCCTTTGGGGTAAGGGGTAAGTAGTAATATAAATCATGGGGTGTCGGCGACGCAACGTACAGAGAGTCCACAACTCTTGCCGAAGTTGTTCTCGCCCATGTTGTCGTTGTAATAATCCATGTTCCGGAAGTAAGCGCTACCGTCAGAACCCTCCGTGGCCGTCCACCAGAAGCCATAGTAGCCGGCATTGCCGAAACGGCCACCGGTGTAGCCGCGGCCGCCGCCAGGCAGGGCCGAAAATCCGTAATCATTAGTACCATTTCCGCTACTCCCATCATCCCGATTATTCCACACGCTCTTTGATTTCAACTTCTTACCCGCGCCGTACCAATCAATATTGCCCTTATCATCCGGCTCTTTCTCGCCCCCTACCGCTTGCCCCAAATAATTCCAATCCTCCCGAGACGGCAACTTCCATCCGTTGGGACAGACTGTTTTAGCAGTATTCCAGTTGTACAATCTGCCGTATTTAACGCAGTTGGAATCAATGTTCTTGTAACACCAAGAACTATCCGTCTTATAATTCAAATTCTCCGCCATCCAAGTCTGTCCGCCGATTATTACCGTTACCCATGCTTGAATACCAATAGTAACAGTCTTGTACGTCTGCCCATCTCTTGTGTCGGTGAATGTTCCGAAAACCGTCTCTGCGGCGAAAGCCCCCGCAATCGCCGCCGTGACCGCCGCCGTAGTCAGTATGAGTTTGCGCATTATGGTTGATCCTTTGGGTTAAGGGGTAAACAGTAATACAAATCATGGGCTGTCGGCGACGCAACGCACAGAGAAGGCGAAGCCCTTGTCGTAGTTGCCCTCACCCACGTCGTCGTCGTCGTAGAACGTGCTCCGGCCGTAAGCGTTGCTCCCATCGCCCTCCGTAGCCGTCCACCAGCCGCCGTAGCTGCCGGCACCGTGGAAATAGCCCTCGGAGCTGAGGCCGCCGCCCGGCAGAGCCGAAAATCCGTAATTGTCCGTACCATTACCGTTCTCGTTCCATCCGCTATCTGATTTCAACT
>JAITFI010000021.1 GCA_031281485.1 Chitinispirillales bacterium
AAATCAAAGTCAAAGGCTTTTTTCTTTTGACTTTGACTTTATATGCGGGGTTTAGCCCCGCATATCCTATGAAAGGGCGCGATTTATCGCGCCCTTTCGTCTAAAAAAGAATTTAAAGAATTTGATTTTTTAGCTTTCCCCTACGTTACGTTTCCAAACGCCACAAGTTGCATCAATTGCATAAACGGTTTGAATATCGGGTTTAAAATTGTTGACAGGATGTTTTTTCCCGTTAGCGCTCCGATTATCACCAGTCCGAAGATTATTGGTATGGCGTAGCGGGTCGTACGCATGTAGCTTTCGACGTGTTTGTCGGGTAGGAACCATGCTAGGATTTTCGATCCGTCAAGCGGGTAGAGCGGCAGTAGGTTGAAAAACGCCAAGCCGGAGTTTATCCAGAAGGCCAACATCAGGAACAGCAGCAGGTATTTGAGCAGCGGCGTGATGAGTTCGGGATTGGTCGACGCGTATGCCATGATTGCTCTGAAGATAAAACCGCAGCACAGCGCTTGTATAATGTTTGACAGCGGGCCGGCGAAGCTTATCAGCATCAGGTCGCGTTTGGGGTTGCGGAGGTTGTAGGGGTTCACCGGCACCGGTTTGGCCCAGCCGAAGAGTCCGGTTAGGAGCATTATCGTGCCCAATACGTCTAGGTGGGCGAGCGGGTTGAGCGTCAGGCGGCCTTGGTCGCGCGCGGTGGGGTCGCCGAGTTTGTAGGCCGTGACGGCGTGGGAGAGCTCGTGTATGGTGAGCGCCAAGAGAATCGCGGGGATTCGGATAAGAAATTCGGTGTGGGTCATTCCTAGGATCATTTTTTTTCCTTTTTTGTTAAGCGAACAATTCCAATTGCCCCGAGACCGCGCGGTCGAAATCGCTTCCCGTCCATAATAGTATAGAATCCGCGATTGGTCTCAGCTGGCTGTCCATATAGTGTTGATAGTCTATCGGCGCCGACAGTTTTTCTACCGGCTGCGGGCCGTTTTTAGTTATGTAATACTTGACTACTCGTACAGGCGTATCTAAGAGCTTTGCCGCTTGCACGTGCGGGGGGATGCTTGACGTGTAGGCGTCGAGCTCTTTTCTCACGTGTTTTCTGTAGACGAGTTTGTCGTCGAACTCGCCGCGTTGAAGGCGTTCCGCCGTCGCCGCGATGTAGGTTTCCAGCGGGCCTTGAGCGGAGTCGAGGGACGGTTTTTCGGAGAAGAACATAGTGAACAGTTCGCGTTGGAACTCTTTGGCGAGGTCGGTCCAGTCGCTGCGGGCCGATTCCATGCCTTTGAAGGTCAGCTCTATCTCTCCGTCTGCCTTTATCACCGCCCCGCAGTAGTGTTTCTTAGTCCCCTGACCGGCGTCGCCGCCCCTTAGCGGGGGGATGAAGAAGCGGTTGTAGTGCTCCTCGTATTTAAGTTCCAACGCGGATGTCGCCTTGTATTGTTCCATGAGCGTATCGCGCAGCCACCCGCCTGTCTCTTTGGAAATTTTTACGCCCAATTCAGCCGCTTGCCCCTCCGAGCAGCCTGCCCCGAGGTCGACGAAGATTGAGTCGGTGTCGCCGTATATGACCTTTTTGCCGTAGGTCTTCTCTATGCGCTCGATGGACAGTTTCAGGATGTGCTGCCCGGTCAGCGTGATGGACGGGGAGATCTCGTCGGAGAAGAAGCGGCAGCCCGTCGAGCCCAGCACGCCGGCGAAGCTGTTCATCAGCAGTTTTATGGCTTGCGAGAGGTAGGGGTTCCGAAGTTTCACGGCCATCGCTCTGGCGTCCATCAGTTCGCGGATTATCCCCGGCATGATGGAGACGTCCCTTGAGAACGTGGTTCCGATGGGCGTGGCGATCCTGTCGCCGCCGGCGATTCTGAACCCGAGCGGGTCGATCATGAAGGTCATTATTATGGAGGGGTAGAGGCTTTTGAAGTCGAAGACGAGCACGTTCTCGTAGAGTCCGGGCGCCGGTTCCAGCACGTACCCTCCGGGCAGGGGGTTATCGGGGCGCCGGATGTCGGCCGTGTCGCCGGCGGCGAAGCCCGCCCGGTGAAGGCGCGGCAGGTACAGGTGGTCGAAGGAGGCCACGCTCCCGCCTATGCTGTCGAGCGCCTGCCCGCTGCGCCGCGACCGCTCTATCGCGTTCGGCAGTATCTCCGCGTCGTTGAATAGGTTGAGCGCCTCCGCGGCCGCGGCCAAAGCGTCGGCGGCGTCGATATGGCAGTCGTCGTCGCTTGAGCGGTGGTAGGCCCTGAGCATTGTGGCGAGGTCCATGACCACCCGTCCCGGGACGCGGGCGTTCCATACCGTTTTAGCGGAGGCGCGGCCGTCGCGCCGCCGGACGTTGCGCGTTGAGGCATAGACGCGGCTGCCGCCCTCCCGCCCGATCTCGAACCGCGGGCCGAGTTTCAAGCAGCGCTCTTGGAGTACGCGGAGGGTGCGGTCGGCGATGTCGGCGCCGGTCAGGACGTCGGGGTCGCGGTCGGCGATGTATTTCATCAGGTCGGTCAGCAGCTGGCGCTCGTCTTTACAGTAACGGGCGTCGACAGGAGCTTGATCCGGCGTTAGGCCGCTTCGACTTCGCTCAGCGGCCTTTTCTGCGGGTTCGCGGTGATTTGGAGTAGCCGAGGCATAGTCGAATTCTGATTTCATAGAAAATTCGTTGCCATTGCTGTCTACGATAAACAAGCAAGTCCGCCCGTCCTCGGCGCAAGCCGCCTCCTTTATCCGTGCGTCTTCGCCGTCGCCGTCGGTATCGATGCAGATGGACATAACCCTAAGATCGGGTATGAATTCGCACCCGCGCAGCCGCGGATTTTTGAAGCTTGTGAAGCGTCCCGCCTGCTCCCGCGTCCCGCTTACCCGCATTGACCCGCTGACCATCCTCTCCATGAGGTAGCGCTGCAGGGGGTTGACGTCGGATTCGTAGACGGGGTAGCCCGCGGCGCGCAGCGATCTGGCGGCCTGCTGCATGGCGGCGTGGGTGCCGAAGTAGAGGCAGTCGAGATCGCTCATGTCGAGCGCCCGCATATTGAGCGCCTTTCGCTCCGCCGCGGAGGCCGTAACGTCCGCGGGCGTGCTTCTTCGGCAGAAGAACATTGGCCTGAAATCGTCCGCGAACACCCGTACCCGTTCCCCGGAGTCGGCGGCCCCCCAGAGCGTGATCTCGAACTTCGCCCCGGCGTCGCGGTAGTGCGCGGTCAATAAAAAACAATCAAGAGTTGAATTGGACATGGTACATATAATATATTATAGAGGTTAATGAATGTGTTGATTTAAAATTTAGCCTATCTATCGAATCTGTAAACAAAGTGGGTAAATAAAACGAAATAAATATGGAAAACAAAATCAAAATATAAAGGAGGTAAAGCCATGGACATCGATAATGTCTGGGAAAAGATCAAGAAAAGCCTTAAAGACGGGGCGGTGATGTCCGCCGAGAAGATCGAGGAGTACACTAAGGTCGGTAAGCTGAAGATCGACGAGTTGTCGGCTAAGCGGAAGATCGAGCGCAACTTCCTCGACATCGGCGAGCGTTTCTACGACCTCGCTCAGGACGCCCGCGAGGCGGACGCCGGCGCGGATTTGGTCATCACCAAGGCCATCGAGAACGTTCGGGCGCTTTACGCGGAGATCGCCGACATAGGCGAGAGGATCAAGGAGATCCACAAAGCCGCCCGGAAGGGTGCCGGCGGCGAAGAAGGCGATCAGGACGGGGTGTGAGCGGGTAGGCGATGAAAAAAGGACACTCCGTTTATTTAATGCCTCCGGGCGGGTCGAGCTTGCGCGCGTTCCGCTTGCCGATTTGGGCTATTGTCGTCGTGGCGCTGTTGGCGGTCGCTGGCGTCGTGGGGTTCTTCGTTCCGCTCGATCAGATGATGCTTGCCGATCAGGAGCGGGCGCAGGGCAACACTTTGCGGCAGCAGAACGACCGGCTCTCCAGCAACATCGGTTTCACGCTGAAGCACCTTAGCGCTCTCAAGGAGCGTATGGGGCGTCTTCAGGGCGCCAAGGAGCAGCACTTCGAGTCCATAGGGCTTCCGGACAAGCCGCAGCCGATTAAGCCGCCGCAGAAGACCCCGGCCGTGGGGCTTTCGCCGGCGGCGGTGCTCCGCCATATCGGCGAGTACGAGAAGGTCGTGGCGGGCTTCGCGCTGGCCGTGGGCAGCGAGAGGCGCAACCTTTTCGACACGATCCCCGTTTGCCGTCCCGTGCAGCCGTCGCGTTCCGTGCTGTCGAGGCGCTTCGGAATGACCGTCGACCCGTTCACGAGCAAGCCAAAGATGCACTACGGGGTCGACATCGCGGCGGAGAACGGTGTCCCCGTCGTGGCTACCGCGGTGGGCGTGGTGACGCAGATTGACGTCGATCCGATTTGGGGCAAGCGCGTAACGATCACCCACGGGCGCGGTTTCAGGACGGTGTACGCCCATTTGGGCACGATCAAGGCGGTCAAGGGCAAGACTGTGGCGCGCGGCGAGGAGATAGGGGCGATGGGCATGTCCGGCCTGACCACAGGGCCGCACCTGCACTACGAACTGTGGCGCGACGACAAGCAGCAGAATCCGGAGGAGTACTTCTTCCCGGAGGAGATGACGGTGGCCGGCGTCCAATGAAAAAACTATTGTCGACCGTCGCAATGAGCCTGCTCTTCGCCGTCGGGATAACCGCCGTCCTGCACTACTCCGCCAGGCGCTTCTTGAGTAGGCTGGAAAACGTCACCTACGATTGGCGCTACAGCCTCAAGTATCAGGGCGCCGAGGACGAGCAGTTCCCCGATTACGGCATCCATATAGTGGATATAGACGAACGCAGCATGGAGAAGATGGGTTCCTATTGGAGTTGGGACCGCGGCTACCAAGCCAAGCTGGTGGACTCGCTCTCAACGCATTTCCCCGCGGCGATCCTCTTTGACGTGCTCTTCTACGAGCGGGAGGACGATAAGCGCTATTCACGTTTAGCCCAAACCCTCGACGCGGCGGTCAGCGGCGACTCCGTCCTGAATAAGTACCGCGATAAGTTAAACGAGCGTCTCGCCGCCTCCGTGGATTACGACAAGCGGTTCGCCAGGGCCATATCCAAGAGCGGGCGCGTGACGCTCGGCCTCTCTATGGCCGATGAGAGCGATTACCGCGACAAAGCCTCGCCGGTCGCCCACCGTATGGACATGGACTGGCACAACTCGCTGCACCCGTCGTCGGCCATAGATATGCCGGATTCGCTTCTGTCAACGATCAGAAACAAGAAGACCATCATAGACGGCATATACCCGGAAAACGCCCGCGCCGCGAAGCATATAGGCCACGTCAACGCGGGCGAGGCCTCGGTGATCAGGACGATACCGCTCCTCTACCGCTTCGCGAAGTTCCCGCCGGTCTATCTCCCGATGAGCGTCAGGGCGGCCGCCGACCTCTTCGCGACGCCGAACGAAGAAATCGTGTTCAAGCCGGACGAGTACATCGACATTGGGAAGCCGTTTAAGATATTTAAGGACGGGGAAGAGAAGGTGTCGTTCTCGTACCCCGATTTCACGGAGGCGCAGTTCAGGATTATATCGGCGGACGCGGAGGGGATACTGTCGCATAAAAAGGGCCTGAAGAGGTACGTGTCGTCATACGTCGCGGTTTTCAGGAGCGCCGGCGGCGGTGTAGGCTTGGAGATGAGGGGAGGGAAGGCGTCGCCGAAGATGGCGGCGGCTCTGTCGGCGGTACTGTTGAAAAAAGGCGGCGTCGATAGCGTCGGCAATGTTGATACAAGCGGTGTTAACAAGGATCCTATCGATCTTAAAAAGATGGCCGTGGATGAAGAGATCGAGATCGGCGGCGGGTTCGCCATCAGGCGCGACGCCGACTTTTCGGCCCTGCCCGGCGGCGACCGTCTTGAGTGGGAGGCGTTTTCCGAAGACGAGTCTATATGGCTCTCCGCGCTTGACATCGAGACCTTGTCTAAACTGACGCGGCGCGATCTTGATTTGGATTCGTCAAGTGGCGTCGACAGGAAATTGGTTACCTTTGACTTCTGGGTCAAACGTGAGAAGGGCGTATTGGCATCGTCCCTTCCCGTGCTTAGAACGCCGGCGCTCAACGAGTTGCTGGCGGATAGCGCGGACGCGATTTTGGAATCCGTCCCCAAAAATTCCCGCCGCGATTTCGGCGTGCCGGCCCGTATTCCGCTGCGCGGCGGTAACCGCCACGTCGTCACCTACTTCGGGCCGAAGTCGAAGCCGTTTCCGTACTCCAGCTTCTACGATGTTATGGAGAACAACGAGGCGAACTTATACGCGATGGAGGGGAATGTCTTCATTGTAGGCTCGACCGCTCCGGCGGTGTTCGATATAAAATCCGCGCCGCACGAGCGGCTCTTTCCGGGTGTGGAGGTCCACGCGTCGCTCTTGAACTCCATCTTCACCGGAAACTATGTGCGCCGCCTTGCCGAGTGGCAGGATATGTTGGTGATGGTCGCGGTCGGTTTGTTTTTCGCGCTTTTGGGATTTTATACCAAACCGTCCATAGGCTGGATACTCGCCGTCGCGTCGCTCGTAGCCTACGCTTTCGTCGCGTTCTACTATTTCAACAACTCGCTGATATGGATGGAGATGGTGCGCCCCTTTATAACGATGGCGCTCGCCTTCACGGCGGTCATGGTCTACCGCTACATGACGGAGGAGAAAAAACGGAGGTATTTGCAGTCCACCTTCAAGCAGTACCTGTCGCCGGAACTCATAGACGTGATGTACGATAAGATGATTGATCCGGAATTAGGCGGCGAAAAGAGGGTTTGCACCGCGTACTTTACCGACATAGAGGGCTTCTCCACATTTTCCGAGAAGCTGATGAACGAGGGCGTTGACGGTCCCGAGCGCTTAGTGAGGCTCTTAAACGAGTATCTCTCCGCCATGACCGACATCCTGACCGTTCGCCGCTACGGCACACTTGACAAGTACGAGGGCGACGCCATAATAGCCTTTTTCGGCGCCCCGATGGAGGTACCCAACCACGCCGAGCAGGCCTGCCATACCGCCATAGATATGCAGCAGGAATTGGGCATGCTGCGCGAAAAGTGGCGCAATGACAATACGGAAAAGTGGCCCGACATCGTCCATAACATGAGAATGCGCATAGGCATAAACACCGGCGAGATCATAGCCGGCAACATGGGTTCTAAACTGAGAAAGAACTACACGATGATGGGCGACGCCGTCAACCTTGCCGCCCGCTTGGAGAGCGCCGCGAAAGGCTACGGCGTTTACACGATGATCAGCCACCACACGCACGCGTTGGTAAGCGATAAGTTTGAAACAAGAAAGTTGGACACAATAACCGTGGTGGGGAAATCGGAACCGGTTACGGTGTACGAGTTGATCTGCCGAAAGGGAGAGTTGACCGACGAGGAGGCCGGGCTGCTGGAGATATACAATAAGGGCGTCGACGCCTACTATAATAGAGACTTCGGAAAAGCGTTGGAGTTTTTTGATAAGTCGAAGGAACTGGAGCCGAACAAGAAGATAAATCCCGCGAAGCCGACACCGTCGGGGAGGTTTGCCGAGATGTGCAGGAAGTACATTGATAATCCGCCTGGGGTGGATTGGGACGGGGTTAATAAGCTAACGTCAAAATAATTAAAATCATTTAAAATCAAAATCTTAAAAATCTTTTTTAGACGAAAGGGCGCGATAAATCGCGCCCTTTCATAGAATATGCGGGGCTAAACCCCGCATATATAAAATCAAAATCAAAGGCTTTTTTCTTTTGACGTTGACTTTATATGCGGGGTTTAGCCCCGCATATCCTATGAAGCCCCGAAGGGGCTTCGTCTAAAAAAAAAGAATTTGACTTTAATCTTTTAAAAGATTTGGCTGTTTAAGGCAAATTCCGCAACTCTCCCAAAAACTTTTCTCGCGAAATAATATCCCGCATTATCACCGGGCTCTTCGGAGCGTCGCCGGGGAATATTGCTAAGAATGGTACGCTTCTTGAACCTAAATGGTGCAACAATTCCTGTGCGGCCGGATTATCGCTTGTAATATCGGCTGTCAGCAGTAGAATATTTTTTTCGCCGTACAGTTGCCGCGCCGCGGCTGTGTTCAACGCGGCGGCTTTGTTTAGTTTGCAGTTGGTACACCACGAGGCTGTGAAGTTCACGATCACGTTGCGTTTCTCGTTGTGAGCCGAAGCAAGCGTTTGCGCCGAGAACGCCGACCAGTACGGGCCGCTTACGCCGGGGTGGTCGTCGTTGAAGATTTGCACGTCTATGCGCAGGTAGTTTACGGAGACGATGATTCCGGCGGTCAGCAATATCAGCGATACTATCGCCACGGCCGCTCTGCGCGCGGCGGGCATTCCGAATTGCGTGAAGCGTTTGTTTACGCTTGCCGCTACGAGGATGCTCAGGCATATTCCGACGGTGGCGGTGGTCAGGCGCGGGTCGAGGCTACGCATCATGTTGACGGCGAAGGCGAGCAGTAGGAAGCCCATGAAGTGTTTCAAGTCCTCTATCCAGCGCCCGGGTTTCGGCAGCAGCGCCATTAGGCGTTTGCTTGACGCGAGGAGAACGTAGGGGAGCGCCATCCCGACGCCCATAGTCGCGAAGAGGATGAAGATCGTGAACGGTTTTTGAAGCAGGGCCCAGGCAAGCAGCGCGCCCAAGAACGGGCCGCCGCACGGGGTGGCCATCACCGTCGCCGCCGCGCCTTTCAGAAAATCTCCGGCGAAGGCTGATTTGCCCTCTTCGTCCTCACCGTCGCCGCCGCTCCCGCCGGAGCCTATCGCCGGGACGGAGAGCGTGTAGAAGTTGAACATTCCCAGCGCGAAAAGAAACACTATGGCGATGATACCGACCATCATGCCGGGATTTTGGAACTGCTGCCCCCATGAGAATCCGGCGAACGCGGCGAGTCCCGCCAAAAGCAGGAAGACCGCCACGATGCCCAAGGAGAAGACGATGCTTTTCACGACCGCGGAGCGCCGCGACTCCCGCGCGCTTTCCGCGAATGAGAGTACGCGTACGGAGAGCATCGGGAAGATGCATGGCGTGAGGTTCAGGGCGAGGCCGGCCAGAAGCGCGAAGAGGATCGCGGTCAGGAGGCTGTACTCGCGCCGCTCCTCAAGCGGGGTGTAGTCGTAAAGAACGGCGCCGATTGCCGGCGCGGCGTACTCGATAGAATCATTCCGCGGATAAGCCTGCGCTTCGGCGGCGCCGGATTGATCGTCGGGCTGGCCTGACAATCCTGACAGGCTGATATTAATACCGCCGTTGACGCCGTCCGGAGAGGGGTTTAGCGATATGCCCGATAACCCCGGCTGATCGCCATTGATGCCGTCCGCGGTCGGCGCCGCGGAACTCGGCGCCCCGACGCTGAAGGTTATGTGCTCTGACTTGGCGTAGTGTATCTGCCAGCCCGGGGCGGATGGGAAAGCGATCCCGGTGTTTTTACCGATAGCGCCGGAATTGGCGGCGGCGCCGGCGCTTTCTTCAACGGCTTTTTCCTTGGCTTCCGCGTTAATACCGATAGGGCCCGCCGTATCCGTCGGCGCCGGCAGTTCAAAAGAGATGCTGGTCAGGATCGGTATGCAGGCGCTCTTGCACATCAGGGCTTCCACGATTATCTCGTAGACGAGTGCGCGAGGTGGCGGCGGCGGTACATCGACGGTTTCGGGGACGCCTTTTTTACCCTTGAGGCCGCCGAAAAGTTTACTTTTGACCGACTCCTTATCCTTGTCCTTCGCCGGGGCTTTTACGTTTGCGGCGGCGGGTGTTTGGGCTGCGGTATCGGCCGCCGCCGCGACGCTGTCCCGCTTCATCACGCCCTTCACGAAGAAGTACGCTTCCGACTCGTAGGCCCACACCCAGCTCCCGATGGGCGGGTTGTAACGTTTCGGGAAGCTCTTCCGCGCCTCAATCCAAACGACGTTCCACGGAACGCGCCGACTGCCATCTGTGTTGCGCCTATTGATGAACAAGTTCAGCGGCTTGCCTATACCGGGCCCTAAAGGGTTGGAATATAGGTGGTAGCCTTGGGGTATGGAAGCCTTAACGCCGATTATGATAGTATCACCCGCAACGTATGGCGGGTAGCGGCTAGGAATAACCTCAAGGCTCAAGTCGTCATTCTGATTGCCAGCGCCAATGCCGCCGAATACCGCGTATATGGTTGTTGCTATTATAAACGTTATTATCGGAAGAATTTTTTTGTTTTTATTTTTTGACATTGTCGGTTCCTTTTCCTTAAAATCTTTAAAACATTAAAATCTTAAAAATCTTTTTCAGACGAAAGGGCGCGTAAACGCGCCCTTTCATAGGCGGTTCGGGGCTAAACCCCTCACCGAAACGTCAAAGTCAACGTCAAAGGCAACGTCAAAGTCAAAGTCACTGGATTGCTTCGTCGCTTCGCTCCTCGCAATGACTGTCATTGCGAGCGTAGCGAAGCAATCCAGGGTTTTGATTTTGACTTTGATTTTATCTATGCGGGGTTTAGCCCCGCATAGCCTATGAAAGGCGCATTTATGCGCCTTTCGTCTAAAAAAGATTTTAAAGAATTTGACTTTAATCTTTTAATAATCCTAAATAATAATAATCACCTTTCGGCTCTGGGATGCGCCTGCTTGTAAACTTTCAGCAGATGTTCCCTCGATATATGCGTATAGACCTGCGTTGTCGACAGAGACGCGTGGCCCAAGAGTTCTTTCACCGCCCTGATGTCCGCCCCGGCGTTCAGCAGGTGGGTGGCGTAGGAGTGGCGCAGCACGTGGGGGCTCTTCTTTTTTTGCTCTGAGACCTGCGATATGGAGGCGCTCACGATCCGCTCTATTTGGCGGGCGGAGAGGCGTTCGCCTTTGGCGTTTACGAAGACCGGGTCGCGCATATCGGCGCCGCCTTGCCGCTCCTTGAGGTACTCGTCTAAGGCCTCTATGGACTGGGTTGTGACCGGCACGATCCGTTCCTTTCGCCCCTTCCCCATGACGCGCACCGTCATGCTCCGCCTGTCGATGTTTTCGAAGGTCAGGCCGTGCAGTTCGGATAGGCGTATCCCGCTGCCGTAGAAGAACTCCACGATTGCGCGGTTGCGCGCGCTGTCGGCGGCGGCGGCCCCCTCTAAGGATTCGGCCTGCGCCTCTGTCAGGAAGGCCGGCAGGGGGCTGTCTAACTTGGGCGTGGAGAGCGCCTTGGCGGGGTTGACGGCCAAAACGCCCGTTTTTACGCAGTAGCGGCACAGCGACTTGACGGCGGCGACCTTTCGGGCGACGGAACGCGCTTTTAGTTTGAGCCGCCCCACGTCGTGCAGGAAGAGGCGCAGCGGCTGCTTGGAGAGCGCCGCGGAGACGGTGAGAGGGTGCCCCCTATGCAGCAGAAACTCCACGAACTGCGAGAGGTCGCTGCGGTAGGCCTCCACCGTGTGCTCGGAGTACCCCTTCTCCTTACGGGTGTAGTCCAAAAAGCCGTTTAATAGCCGGCAAAGCTCGGTATCGGGGTTTCTGTCGATCGCGTCCATAGAATCAAAATAATAAAAGTACCGCTCCCGGAACCATAAAAAAATAATTACCCGTTGACCTAACGCTGTTTTTAAGGTATAATATATCAATGGGGACGGAACGCGTGACCCGCCCCCGCCCGACCAATAGAGTCAACCCGGGGGCGATAGCCCGGAAAACCGGACGTTTTTTATGGAAAACCGCGAGCATAAACACCGAAAATCGGAGGCCCGGCAAGAGCGGCGGCAAGGCGACGGCCGGCGCTTGGGCCGCTCTATGCCCAAGGATAAGGATAAGGCCGGGTTTACGCTCATTGAGGTCATGGTTGTCATCTTTGTTATGGGGATATTGGCCGCGGCGATTATTTCGAATTGGTCCACGTTTATGCGGCATCAGGAACTTAGGTCGGACGCTATAACGCTGCATAAAGAGATTTTGGCGATTAGGGCGCGGGCGGTTCAAAATGACGATTCGGCTTATATTGACGCTGTGGTGGGGGGGAGCGCTTGTACGCTTAAGTGGAGGTACGATGCCTCGACTGACGCCGCTCCGAACGCGGGGGCTTGGGCCAAGAAGGTGATCCGGCTCAACAAAGACGTTACTGTTGATACGGCTATTACTACGGCTGTTACCAGCCTCCCGTCAGGGAACGAATTAGTGAAATTAAAAGGTAATTCGCAAACGAACTATTGGATGGGGGCTAACTTAACTCCCCCAGTCACAATCCCCGATAAGAACGTGCGGATTTTTATTGATCCGGATACTTTGAAGAATGATCCCACAAACGCTTTTAAAGACGGTAGGATTGTGCTGAAAAGCAGTTTGGCAAAAATAAAGTCTCGCTACTGCATACAGAAAGACAGTACCTGCATGAAGCCGGAAATTTACCAACAAACCAAGGCGGGGGGCGCATGGAAAAGACTGTAAACAAAAGCATAGCCGGCGTTTCGCTCGTCGAGATCATGATCAGCTTGGTGCTTGTGGCGATGGCCCTTATCGCCATTACGTCGACTTTCCCCAATATTAACAAGACTCGCAAGGGAATACAGGAGGCGGATCAGGCTAAGTTTATCGCTACGGAGGTGTTGGAGGGGATACAGTTTCTTACGGTCGGCGGAGCATGTATGATGCCGCCTCTTTCACCATCCGAAAAAGAGGATTGTATTGCTTTTGAGACGAAATACAAAAACCAAATGGTGAAGGTAGGCATAGTGGAATATACAACAGACTGGACCGTATCTGCCACCGCCGCATCATGGGGAGGGAAAACGGTGACTGTGACCGTAAGTTGGACAAAAGACAACAAAACACATAATGTCAAAGTAACGGGGGCGCTATGATGAATAAAAAAGGAATGACGCTTGTCGAGCTTATAGTCTACATTGTGCTGGCGGCTTTTGTGCTGGCGCCGGTCATTATGTTAGTGAATAACTCGTCGATTAGCATGGCGCGCGACGCGGGACGCACCAATTTGCAGATGTCGGGGCGCGAAATAATGCAGATCATATATGACGATCTGAAGAATACGGGGTTTAAAGTGTGGCCGGACGGCGGGGGATTTGGGCCGCCGGATACCGGCGCGACGATTATGTTTTCTGGAACAAATTACTTTAAAAAGGATGATGGGAAATGTTGCAAACCCGGTAGCGTCTCTTCCGCTCCCGCTGGTTGCACTGACGCCTGTCCCAATGGCGACACAACCTATAACATTCCCAATGGCCGCGGCGGTGATTCGTCAGTGACCAAGGTTAATCCCAACAGTGTTTACATCGTTCAGGACTCGTCCTCGTTTGTAAACGGCAATTCCTATATAAAACGTTGGTCGAATACTAATAGTGCGTGGGCAGATCTCAATCAGAACTCAACTGGTTGCAGTGGATCTGAAAACTGCAAATCCCTCGTTGCCCGCTATGATACGCTTGAAGCCCGTATGAGTAAATTAAAAAAAGACGGTACATCGGACAACACCTACACAATCATATACAACGTGAGAGACACCACTAAGTTCATGCTCACACGGATTGTTATACCACTCGGCAAACCAAAATCTGAGACTGTGCTGGCCAGAAATGTGGCGGCATTCAAAATCCGTTTTTCCGACAACTTGAAAGATTGGTACGACTACTTCGACAAACAAAAGCATGAGCATATATTGAAGAAGAAGGATATGCAATACATCAAGGTGATACTCGTCTTGAGAGATCCCAAGAAGTTAGCGCCTACTAAGAACCAGACTATTGAGATTATACCGGCTGTGGCGGCGAACGATGTGACCGCCGACTATCACAGGTCGAGAGACGCGATCATAATGACGCCTACCGACCAAGCCCTCTACGAAAAATACGAGATGGTAATCCCTATTCCGAACAACGGTCTTTACCCGTAGTTCCGGTAGTTCTTCACACCGTATAAAATTCAATTGATTAATACGAAAAGGATAAATTATGGCAAGAAATATGGCAAAATTGGAAAAAATCGTGGAGCGAGTGTTGGTTGCGCAGGAAAAATCGACTCAAGAGACAATCGCGATGCGGGACTCGTTGAAGAAAATGTCCGGCGATATCGGCGGGTTGCGTAATTCCATAGGCGATGTTGTAGAACAGGTATTGCTGCCCGGGTTAAAGTCGAAAATGAATGAGTTAAACCATAATTTTACCATGTCCTCTTACAGAAAACAATTTAGCAGAAGGGATGGTTCTACGCTAGTGGAAGTTGATTTGTTCCTTGAAAATTGCGAAGAGGTTATGGTGGTGGAGACTAAGACGTGGTTTGAAGAAGACAATGTCGAGAGGTTTCTGAGACGTTTGAAGACTTTGCGAGAGAACGAGGCAATAACCGGACTGAGAGGTAAAACAATGTACGCCGCCGCCGCAAGTTTCAGTTTTACCGATGAGGCCAGACAGATGCTCAAAGAAAACGAAACCGGAATCTACATTGTAGATGTAAACGAAGATAACGATAAAATAAAGGTAATGCCGCCGGCGGACGGAAAGTCCGGTAAGTGGTGAGATATTTAATATAGGAGGCAATTATGCTTACAGAAACAGAAGATGTAGAGGTCGGCTTGGATGTGCCTGACAGCGACTCTGAATATCCGCCGGAACTTGTTGATCAGTGGTTGAGGAACGCCGAAATCACAAAATTGAAATTAGCTACCGGTGAGATTAAACCTCAATCAGTCCGAGAAGTTGCGGCTGAATACGGAGTGATATTGGATTAATATGGTTTACGAAACGGTTTTTGAAGTATATGGAGGGGCGGCAGATTGCCGCCCCTTTCTTTTTGCGGCTCTCAGTAGAAATAGTAGCCCTTGGGAATCGGGCTGAATCCTTTCGTTGCATCCTCACGATCAATGGTGAGGGCGCCGGAAGGAGTTTGGGTTTTGGTAATATCATAGGTGCAGCCGTCGGAAGAAGTGACGGTTTCGTTGGTGCTGCCGCCGCCGCCGGTACCGGGGACATAGCCTCGCTTCAGAGTAAAGAAAGGCGCCAAGACTGCCGCGTTATAGGTAATTTTTGTCGGTTCGCCGGTACCGTTGAAGTTCCACTTGAACTGTTTTGTGGAAAAATTGTGGTACGCGCCTTCGATAGAACTATTTGTTCCCCAATAAAAACCGTTTTCGGTACTGGTATTCGTTACATCAATATAAATGTAACCACGGAAAAGACAGGTTGAGCCGAACTCCTGCAACTGTCCGTTCTCGCCGACGTATATCATGGTGCTTGATTCCGGTGAACTGCAATAGAAACTTCCGTTGGATGCTAGTTTTCCGCTTTTTAATAAGAATATCACCTTTTTCTCAAAGGTAGTGCCGTTCAAGCCGTGCGTCTTAAATTCATCATATTTATTCGGATAATCAATCAAAACCACCATGTGCTCCTCATAAAGTTTGCCGGCTATGCTATCGGCTATATATGCGTTGTTAAGTTTGGTCATGTCAAGTTGCCTTAGGTCGCCTGTTGATGCCATTACAGTGCTAACGTCTCTGATTGTCGTTCCTGATGGGAATTTTGCTTTTATTTTATTTACCAACTCATCAAAAGCAACAAGCGACGTTTCCCTGCGCTCATCAATGCTTTTCATGCCCATTAGTTTCGGAATGTCCATTAGAGTATCTTGTTTACTTTTGGGATTGTAATCAAGTTGATTTAGGTTTGCGGTAAAATTATTAGTGTAGTAAGCTTTTTTACCGCTGCCGGTTCCTTTAACATTAGTGGTTGTACTGCTGAAATTTCCGTTGGTGAAAAAATCTCCGGGTACATTAACTGTCATGTTGTCGGCAAGTAAATTCTTGTTTACGCCGACGCTGGCCTTAAACATAGTGCTCGGATTCATGTTTTGAAATGTAACATTGGCGTTAAAATAGGTATTGCCTTCAAATACGTAGCCCGCGTTAGCCAAAAAGTAGACGTTTTCTTTGAAAAACGCCTCTCCGTGAAAGATTGCTTGTTTATTTTGAAATCTGACCTCCTCTTCAAACGTAGCGCCCCCGACAACCTCCATTCCGTTGTTTCCGTCCTGTAGCCTACCGGCCATATAAACGGCATTGTTACTGCCGGAGACTGTCTCCGGTACATTGGGGCATCTCTTGATCGTATCGGCTTTTTCTACCATAGCGCGGGTTTCACCCAAATTATCCAACGTATAAAACACAAGCGCTCTCTTTAAACTCTTTCCGGCGCCTTTTACTCCGCTGTTTACCTCAACGGTGGCTAAATAGTTGGTTCCCGTAACGATTCTATTCAGCTTGCTGCTGAAGAACTGTTCGCTGCTGCCGCCGAGCGCCACCATTTTATTAGCGCCTGAAGTACTCCCCAAACTCGGCAAAAACGGGTTACTCATGTCCTTCGCGTGGACCTTTTTGATGACGTCTAACACATGCCCCGCCACCACGCTGTTATCATTTGACAGAACCGTCTCCGTTGCAAAAAACCCGCTGTTCACCGTACTATGCAAAGCCATACTCGTCCCGTACCCTATACTTGCCGCCGATTGCGCCCCCGTATTCTTAACCATAAACGCCGTAACCACGGTTATGAACACCATAGCCGCCAGCACGCCGACCATAGTAGACCCGCGTTTTCCGCGAAAGCTCTTCAATATTTTACAGAATAGGCGGTTCATAATCACCCCCCTTTGCGGTATGGATTTTACATAATACGGATTGCCCGAAACAGGTCCCGATACTCCACCTAAGTATTTTACCATATTTTCAGGAAAAAGTCAACGAAAATCAAAATCTTTAAAATCTTTTTTTTAGACGAAGCCTTCGGCTTCATAGGATATGCGGGGTTAAACCCCGCATATATAAAATCAAAGGCTAAAAACGCCGATTTTGACTTTGACGTTGACGTTGACTTTATATGCGGGGTTTAGCCCCGCATATCCTATGAAAGGGCGCGATTTATCGCGCCCTTTCGTCTAAAAAAGATTTAAAAGACTTTGATTTTAAAGATTTTACACCAAATACACCAATATAGGCATTATCCAAAGCGAAATATAAAAAATCACAACTTATTTTTGGGGAGCTTGCGGATTATGGACAGAAAAGGCGGCATGACGCTTGTCGAGGTTTTGGTTTACATGGTGTTGGCCGGCTTTCTGCTCGCGCCTGTGATAATGCTCGTGCAAAATACGGCGATCAGCATGGCGCGCGACGCCGGTACCGTCTCTTTGCGGATCTCCGGGCTTGAGTTGCTCAATATCGTTTATGACGACCTTCGGAATACGGGGTACAAGCTGAACCCGAGCGGTTTCGCGGCGAGCGATGGCGTCAGCTATATTGATACGGTAAAGTTCAAGGCGTATGTCGCCGATTGCGCCTCGCCCTCCCCGACCAAGGCTTACGGGCCTTGTCCTGTCAGGCTTGATACCATAACCGGCGAGTTCGATCTCTCCTCGTTCATGCCGGAAAACAAGTCCGACGGCGCCTACTACGATGCCCTGACCATCCGAAAGGGCAAACTGACGGCCCCGACCGGCGCTTGGGGCGGGGTTGATACCGTCACCTACAAGGTGGAAAACAAGAACCTCAAGCGGAAAATCGTAGGATACAGCAGCCCTTCGGGTAACGTGGTGACGCTGGCCAGAAACGTGGAAGCCCTGAAATTCCGCTACTCCGAAAACCTTTTGGATTGGTATGACGCGTTTGACCACGGAGATAAAGACCATTTGCAGGCAAAGGGTTACGTACAGTACGTCAAGATGATCATCGTAACGAAGGACCCCAAAAAACTGTCGCCGACCAAGACGACGACGATTGCGCTGATAGAGCCGGACGGCGGGGGTCCCGGGCTTAAATTGGAGCGGAACGATTTGGCCCTATATGAACGCCACGAGATCGTGGTCCCGATACCGAACAACGGGCTGTTTCCGTAGTTTCAACCCCACAACGACTCTAAATTATAATACTTCCTGACATCGTCAAGCATAATATGCACGACCACGTCGGTATAGTCGACAAGCGCCCAGCGGCCCTCCTCTATGCCTTCGTAGTGCCACGGCGCGGTACCGTGACGCTGTTTCAGCGCGCCGATCACCTCGTTCGCCACAGCCGTTGTGTGCGAGGTGTTGTCGCCGGAGCATACCACGAACCAATCCGCCGCCGCCGACACCTTCCGCAGGTCTATCACGGCGATCCGCTCCGCCAGTTTATCCTCTAAAACGGAGACGATAGCGTCGACCAGTTCCTTGCCGGCCAGAACGCTTTTTGCCTTAACGGATTTGCCGGATTTGCCGCCGCCGGCCTTTTCGGCGTTATCGGCCTTATCGGCTTTGCCGGTTGTCTTCTTCGCCGCCTTTTTAACCGTCACTTTATCCTCTCCTCGAAGTCCGGCCCCGCGACGACCGTAACGTCGTACATCGAGTCCCCGTTTCTTATCAGCACCACCTTGCCCGTTTTGAGCAGTTTCTCGATTCCGTTGGCCAGATTCATGTCCGTGGTCCTAGATATGACAATCGTGGATTGGTGGTTCCAAGTCGAGGCGTTGCCGATGTCTTTGACGTCGAACCCCTTGGATCGGAGGAAGTCCGCCACGCGGTTGGCGGCGCCCTCCGCGCCGCACCCGTTCAGCACCTGGACGCTGCCGATGCTTGGGACGGAGGCGAGCGGCTTGACCGTTGCCGCTTTCGCCTGCGCCGCCGGCGGTACTGTTGTTGATAATGACGATGTATCGGTACGCTCAATGACCGCGTTGGTATCGATAGCATTAACTGACGCCGCGACCGGCATGGCGCTCACCCGTGATCGGGAGACGCCGATCAGCATTGCCGCTATGATCACCGTGGCGACGGTCACAAATAGCATCATATTGCGCAATTACTTCACCCCGACGCTGATAATGGTCGGCTTATGCCCCGCGATCTCCTCCGGCGCGAGCATTGCGTAGGTCAGCACCATGATCCGGTCGCCCACCATCCCGAGCCGAGCCGCCGGCCCGTTCAACTCCATAATCCCTGAGCCGCGCTCACCCTTGATCACGTAAGTAGTCAACCGGACGCCCGTGTTCACGTTCAGAACGTGCACCTCCTCATCAGGCAGTATCCCGGCGCGCTCCAAATAATCCTCGTCGATAGTAATACTGCCCTCATACTCAAGGTTCACGCCCGTTATACGTACATCGCGTAACTTACTGTTCAGAAACATTCTATACATTACACCAACCTCCCAATGCCCCTGCCAAGCGTCTGAAATGGCGGAATCACCTTACAACGCGGCAAGGATCTTCCACTTGGTGGGTTCATTATCCCATAGTATTTTAATCTTTTAATCTTTTAATCTTTAATTTTTTATCTTTTATCTTTACATCTCCGCCACAATCTCATGCGTTTTCCCGTCCGTAAAGACCGGCACGACATTCCCCGGAATCGCCTTCCCGTCCACCGTAAGCACCCTGACCCCCTTGCAAGCCTTGCTCTCGTTCTTCACGGTGATGTTGAGCGTGGCCCCCCTGAACTTCCTGACCGCCGTGAACCCGCTCCAATCCGACGGTATGCACGGGTCGACCGTCAGCCCGTCATAATCCGGCCTGATACCCAGTATCCACTGCGAGACCGCCACAAAGTTCCAAGCCGCCGTCCCCGTCAGCCAAGAGTTCTTCGCCTCCCCGTGGCGCTTTGCGTCCTTCCCCGCGATCATCTGCGAGTAGACGTACGGCTCCATCCGGTGCAGACCGCTTATCCCCTCGCGATACGCCGGGGCGATCTTCCTGTAATGCCCGAAAGCCTCGTTCCCCTGACCCAAAACCGTCTCGGCTATGATGATCCACGGGTTGTTGTGGCAGAAGATACCCGCGTTCTCCTTATATCCGGGCGGATAGGAACTGACCTCGCCGAGTTCGACGTGGTACTTCGTGTACGGCGGGTTGAGCAGCACAAGCCCGTGATCCGTGTCCAAGCGCTTCCTCGCGGACTCCAACGCTTTCGCCGCGTAGCCCTCCTGCACCCCCACTTCGGCCATCACGCAGAAGCCCTGAGACTCTATGAATATCTGGCCCTCCTCGCACTCTTTGCTCCCGATCTTTTGCTTAGAGTCGTCGTAGGCCCGCACGAACCACTCGCCGTCCCAGCCCGCTGTCAGGATCGTCTTCTTCATGGACTCTATATGCCCGACCGCTTTGGCCGCCTCCTCTTTCTTGCCCAATATCTCCAGTATCCTAACGTACTCCTTGCCTATGCAGACGAACATGCCCGCTATCAGCACCGACTCCGCCGTTTTACCGTCTTTGCTGGTGCAGGTCTGGAAGGATTCGTCGGGCGTGGTGGAGAAGCAGTTCAGGTTGAGGCAGTCGTTCCAGTCCGCCCGCCCTATCAGCGGCAGTCCGTGGGGGCCGAGGTTGTTCACGACGTGGTAGAACGACGCCGTCAGGTGGTCGAGAAGCGGTTTCGCGGACGCCGGATTGTTGTCGAACGGCGTGTTCTCCTCCAATATCTTCCAGTCGCCCGTCTCCTTTATGTAGGATGCGACGGAGTAGATGAGCCACAGCGGGTCGTCGTTGAAGTTGCCGCCGATCTCGTTGTTGCCCTTCTTGGTCAGCGGCTGGTACTGGTGGTACGCGCCGCCGTTCTCGAACTGCGTTGAGGCGATGTCGATGATCCGCTGGCGCGCCCTCTCCGGCAGTTGGTGAACGAAGCCCGCGATGTCCTGATTCGAGTCGCGGAAGCCCATCCCGCGCCCGATTCCCGACTCGAAGTAGGAGGCGCTGCGCGACAGGTTGTAAGTGACGATGCACTGGTACTGATTCCATATATTGACCATCCGGTCGAGTTTCTCGTCGCCGCTCTTCACCGTGTAGCGGGAGAGGAGGTCGTCCCAGAACGCCCGCAGTTCCGCCATCGCCTTGTTCACCGCCTCCGGTGTTGAGAAGCGCTGGATCATCTCCAAAGCGCCCTTCTTGTTGACGACGCCCGGCGCCGCCCACTTCTCCTTGTCGTCCACCTCAACGTAGCCCAGCACGAAGACCAGTTCCGTAGACTCTCCCGCGCCTAAGGAGATGTCGAGGCTGTGTGAGGCTATCGGGCACCACCCGTCCGCCGCGGAGTTGCGGGACTTGCCCTCGAAGACCGCCTCCGGCCGCTCGAAGCCGCTGTAGCGCCCCGTGAAGGAGTCGCGGTCGCTGTCGAAGCCGGTAACGGGCCTGTTCACCGTGTAGAAGGCGTAGTGGTTGCGCCTCTCGCGGTACTCGGTCTTGTGGTAGATGGTCGACCCGTCGATCTCGACCTCGCCGGTGTTCAAGTTGCGCTGGTAGTTCGTGGAGTCGTCCTGGGCGTTCCACAAGCAGAACTCCACCATAGAGAAGAGGGTGAACTTCTTTGCGCCCTTGGAGGTATTGGTCAGCTTGACCTTGTGCACCTCGCCGTTGAAATTGAGCGGTACGAAGAAGAGCGCCTCGGCCGTGATACCGTTATGGCCGCCGCTTATGACGGTGTACCCCATGCCGTGCCGGCACGAGTAGCCGTCGATATCCGCTTTGACCGGCTTCCACCCCGGCGACCAGACGTCGCCGCCGTCGTTTATGTAGAAGTAGCGCCCGTTAGTGTCCACGGGGACGCTGTTGTACCGGTATCGCGTGATACGGCGCAGCCGGGCGTCCTTGTAGAAGCAGTACCCGCCGGCGGTGTTGGAGATGAGGGAGAAGAAGTCCTGGTTCCCGAGGTAGTTGATCCAAGGGTACGGCGTTTGCGGTTCAGTGATCACATACTCGCGGGCGGAGTCGTCAAAGTGTCCGAAAGTTGCGTTTTTAGCGATTTCCGTGCTCTTGTCGCTCATGTTTTTGGCTCCTGATTTTGGCTTTTATGGGTTACGGGTTTAGATTTTGGGTTAAGACTCTATAATATAAATAATGGCGTGGGGTATTGTGCGGAAAAGTCGAAATTTTAGTTGGAATACATATCGTATTGATATGATATTCTTTTTGTTTCGGGATATTTGCGTAAAACGTGTTTTTATATTATATTAATAGTATGAAGACCGCTACATATAACATCCGCATCGCTCCCGATATCAAAACCAAGGCCGAAGAAGCGTTTTCCGCTTTGGGTCTTGATATGAACGAGGCTATTGACACCTTTTTGCGTGAAGTCATTACGGGGTACGGGCTGCCGTGTGAGATGCGCGAGAAGGTTCCAAACGCCGAGACTCAGGCGGCGATTGATGAGTTTGAGGCTATGGCGCGCGGGGAGATACCCTTTCCACCGTCTCAATCCGTTGCCGAGGTTATTGCCGAATTGGAAAAAGAATTGGAAGAAGAATCGAGTGGATAAATACGGTGTTAAGTTACAAAATAAATTTAAACGCGACCTGAAAACCTGCATAAAGCGCGGGTACAATATATCCCTATTGAACGAGGTCATTGCAAAGCTTGAATATGGCATTCCGCTTGATCCGGCGGCGAATCGCCCCCATACGTTAATCGGATACAATCCTCCTGTTATGGAATGCCATATAAAAGCGGATTGGTTATTGGTGTATGGTTACACTGATAACAAGTTAGTTCTCATACGAACCGGAACTCATAGCGATTTGTTTTAGCGGCAAAAAAAAGGACGGCCCCTCGCGAGACCGCCCCTTCCCTTATAACCAACAACCTGCTACCTGCAACCAACGACAATACCATGACCTAATGATCCGGCTTTGCGACGGTACTGCTAACGGGGGGTATAGCCTACAATTTCAATGTTGTCAACAGCGACCATGCCGTCCGTAAAGACAGCGCCGTTTTCTTCGTTAACAAACCAAACGATTTTTAAGGCGCGCGTTATGTCGAATGTATACGGTTTATTTTTTTCCCAGTTTGGGTTACGTATTAAGTCGCTTATTTTAACAGTGTACTGTTTCCAATTTGTGTCAAGGGTTTGAAGATAAACTTGGTGTGAGTTGTCCGCCGGACATTCCCTTCTGCTATTGAGGCCGTCATTTGTCCAAGAAGATTGCGGTAAGTATTGGTCTACCGTCTCGACTTTAAAGCCTACTATCTTCACATTATCCGAAACCTTCATCCAAAACCTTATGGCGGTCACATCCCTAAAGCTCTCACCGACTCCGTTCTGCGTATCGGTCGTCAGAAACGTGCCCATTCCCACACCGGGGTACACATCATTATTGCGATCTTGGGACCCGGGTGACGTCCACGGTTTCTTCATGTTTTCAAACTCCATAACGCCGGAGTAATTGCCAATAGTGGAAATCGAGCGGTCGTTCACATATCCGCCTCTGAATATCAATTCAGGCCAATATATGTCGGCGTTTTTGATTCTCTCCAAATCATCTTCAGTAATATAATTCGAGTATGTCTTAATATTGCAAGAGGTCGGGTTAGGGTTAGCAATGGCGGCGTTCGCCGTCAAGTGCGTGTAGAAGTACCAATAGCCGCCAAGCGCGTTCATGTTGGTTCCGTCCTCGAAGTCGTCAAGCATCCCATTCCAGATTACCGTCGGCTCAAAGTTCGCCGTCAGCGTCCTATTCATGTCCATCGGAACCGTTATGATTTCGCTTGCATTGGATTCATCCGACCACCCAATGAACCTATACCCGGGCGCCGCCGTCGCCTTCGCTGTTACCGGCGTGTTCGCCGGATAGATATTGTCCGGTAGAGTCGGATTGAGAGCCACGGTGCCGCTATTTTCCGGCTTTATGTTTACCGTGAGTTTGTAGTTTTGCGTCGGTTGCGTCGTCGTCGTCGGCACAAAGATCGCCGTCAGCGTCGTGTTCTCATTCACCCTAATATTCATGATATAGGAAGTGTCTGTTACCCCCTCCCATCTATCGAACCTATACCCGTTCTCCGCTGTCGCCGTCGCTGTTACGTCCGTTCCCGCCTGACAGGAGTAGCCACCGGGCACGGGCGGCAGATTCGTTGGGTAGATAGACACGTTGCCGCTATTAGCCGGCGATATGTTTACCGTGAGCAAATAGCTTGGTATTTGCTCAATGTACGCCGTCACCTCTACATCGCTGGAGGGCATAGTGAACGTGGCGGTAGGCGAGGTGGCGTCATTAAAATCAACATTCGGGTTCGACGTCCAATGTTTGAACGTATAGCCCCCTACGATGTCCGCCCTTACGGTAACCGGTTGGCCCGGCGTGTACGAACCGCCGCCGGAGCCGCCCGTAACCGTCACGTTGTATGATTCTACGCCATTCGGCGTCCATATCGCGAAAAGCGTCGTCGGCCCGGTTATTGTAAACGGCTCGCCGACGCCGAATTGACGTCCGCTGCCGTCATTTTGTGTGTTCCAGCTGCTGAAATAGTAGCCGCTTTTGGTCAGGTCGCCGCTTCCGAGAACCGTAACCGTCGCGCCGCTGTCATACGGGGAATCGTGGTCTGTCGGCACGGAGCCGCCATCGTTTCCGTTTCCGTTGTATGTTACCGTGTACTGTGGGATCGCCCTAAAGCTCGCCGTTACCGTTACCTCGCGCGGGGGCATGGTAAACGATGTTGTGGAGTTTTCCGGGTTGGCGATAGCCGCGCCGCTCGAAGAGGTCCATTCTTTAAACCGTCGGCTGTTCGGCGCGTCGTTGGCTATTATGATGACCGTTTCGCCCACCGCGTAATTGTCGGCGCCGGTGGAGGTTCTCCCGTTTTCCACGGTCACCCTGTAACGGTTCCCGTCCGGATTGGGGCCCGGATCGCGGTTAACAAAGCTGCCGAGAAAATTGTTCAACCCGTCGCTGTTCCCGCCGTCGCCGCTGTTGCACCCGACGATGACTATTGCGGCAATTGCGGCGATTGAGATTGCCGCGATTGTGTACAGAATCGTTTTTTTCATACATCCTCCATAAAGTCGATTTTTTAATCCTATAATGACTGTCTGAACTAGGATTAGTAGGATTTAAAGGATTTTATGATTAAAAAACATTTAATAGACGGTGTTTTAATCTTATAATCTTTTTTCTAATCCTATTAATCCTAGTTCAGACGTTTTTTGACTTTGATTTTCAATCCTATAATCCATATAATCCTATAAATCCTAATTCAGACATCTTTTTAATCCCTACAGCCCGAATCCAGCCCCCGCCTTAAATGTCATCCCGCTCCCTAATCTTGCCGCGTCGGCATTGTAAGCGTTCGTTTTGTCTATCTCAAATCGGTTTGACATCCTCGCCCCGTAGAGCAGTTCCGCGCGTATGAACGCTTTTTCGGTTAAATAGAAGTCGAGGCCCGCGCCGAATTTTACCCATACGGCGCTCAGGGCGTCGGCGTTGTAACCGTCTTTATTGCCGCCGTCGAATGCGTACTCTCCCGCGTTCGTGAATTCTAATTTGGCGGAGACGGGGAAGTCGTAGTCAATCCCCGCGGTCGGGTAGATATTCGCGTGTTTCTCCTTATCGGCGATGAGGACGGTAACGTTTATGAGGTTCGGGTATTTCACGGACACGCCGATGTTCAGCATGGCGCGGCTCATGTAGGGCAGGTCGTTGGGGTTGACGCTGTTTGGGGTCTCCCACTTTCCGCCGCCTTGGGAGTAGCCGAGGGATACGGCGGCGTACGTGGCGTCTAAGAACAGGTACGCGCCGCCCGCGTTGTAGGGCATTCCGAGTATTCCGCCGTCGGACCACTGTATCCCGCCTGCAAAGTCGCCGGTGTAGAATAGGCCGGCGCCGACGCCGAACGTCACGCCGCCGCCGCTCTCTTGGCGCTCCGGTTTGGGTTTCGCCTCAGGTTTTTGGGCGATCGGCGGCTGTAAGCTCTTTTGGTAGAAGTTTGCCGTCAGGGTCTTGTCGCCGTTCATTTTAACCGTCACTAGGTTCTTCCGGCTTGTTACGGCGCCCGTCCAGCCGGTAAACTTGTAGCCATCCGCGGACGTCGCGGATACTTTGACCTCCTCGCCCGCCGCGTAGGATTCTTTGTCGGGAGATCGGATAATGGAGCCGCCGCCCGACGGGGCAGCGATTGTAGTTAACGTGTGACCCTGTTGGAGAGACCGGAAATTGGCCGTCAGCGCCAAATCGCCGGTGACCGGGCCTGTCAAGACCGCGTTTGCGGACGACGACGCGCCCGACCATCCGGCGAAAGCGTAGCCGCTGTTGGCGGTAGCCGTCAGCGTAAGCACCTCTCCGGCATCGTAGGCCATTTTGTCTATACTGCGGTGGACATAGCCGCCGCTCGCCGGATTGACGGTTACGGCGACGGTATATGTTGTAATCGGCATCAGCCCGGCCTGATCGCCGAACATGTTTTTCACGACTTGGTTTGAGACCGCCACGAGGTCGGCCGAGGACTTCAGCGGGCTGAAGGATTCGCCTATAAAGACCACCTCCGCGGTTTCCACGTCGATCACGCGCGCGGATACCTGATACTCGCCGAAAGCCGGAGTGATGTCCGCGATACAGACGAACTTCACGCCGAACTGGCGCCCCAGCTCGCTGATCTGGTTGTCGTCTATGGCCCCGCTGCGCTGCTTCGCCTGCTCCTTCTCAATCTCCGACAAAAAGGAGTTGGAACGCTCTATGCCCTTGTAGCGCCCGCTGTTTATGAGGGTGGCGAGCATCCGGGTGCCGAGAGCCTTTTTTTCATCCTCCGCCACGTTGCCGGTAACGTAAACGGCGATCTTTGGCGGGTCCTGCCGCTCTTGGGCCGGAGCGGCGCCGACGAGGAGGAGCAGCAGCAAGGCCATGTATAGTAGGGGCGGGGTCAGCCTGCCCCGATGTCCATAATTTTGCATGATTTTACCTCTTTTCACCTTTCATTTATTATGTTGTTAAATATTTCATAACTATATGTATAATATATATATTATGCGCAGGCCAAAAATCAAAATCTTTAAAATCAAAATCTTTAAAATCTTTTTTAGACGAAAGGGCGCTTAAATCAAAGTCTTTAAAAATCATTTTTAGACGAAAGGGCGCGATAAATCGCGCCCTTTCATAGGATATGCGGGGCTAAACCCCGCATATAAAGTCAAAGTCAACTTCAACGGCTTTTTTTTTAATCCTATAATCCTTT
>JAITFI010000086.1 GCA_031281485.1 Chitinispirillales bacterium
GAGTATTGCATTAACATCGGCTCGCCCTGCGGCGCTAAGCTCGCTAAAAACGCGGAGTTGACGCCGTCCGCCCGCGCCTCGGTCGCGTACTTTATTTCCGTATCGTAATCTTTTTGGTATTTCTCCGGCACATCCATATCTCTATCTCCGCCGGTAAACAACGTATAGGCAATGGCGTAAAACGTCGCGTTGTATTCCGCTATTTGCGCAAGTTCCACGTTTTCCGACTTGGATAATTTCATTGACGCTTTGTAAAGCCCCATACACAAATCTTCCAGCGCCGGCAAGAATTCTCGACTCTCCAACTTTTTGAGCATATAAGATAGATACATGTGGAAAGCCTGCAAAAACAAGTCGGTGGTGACAAAACTCGGCATTCTGGCGTAGTCGTTTTTTTCGTAAATATGGAATAATTGAGTAAGATTATCCACACTAATCACAAAATTATTTTGCGTGAGTTTATCCATAAAATCGGTACCGTCATATATATGGTTACGAATCTTGTGCATATTGACTATATGCGCCACGTCGCCCACCGTGTTGCCGTTCTTGCTTACATACATGCCGTCTTTGCGCAGTTCGGAAATACGCTTGTCAATCCTTGCTATAAACCGTTTTTCTGTATCGTTTAATTTCACATCTTTTTCATTTTCAACAAATCCTGTCCCCTTTTTCTGGTGCGCGTATTCCAATAAAAAGCACATATAATCGCTGTACCACGGGATGTTTTTATTAGTCCTGAGAAAATATGAATTAATGTTTTCTTCCTTAAAATACAACCCTTTTACGGCATAAATACTGCTTCGCAGATACAGCAGTTCATTCATTTTGAGACCGCTCAAATCCTGTTCAAAGTCGAGTCTTTTAAAGAAATCGGCTTTTACGCTGTCAAATAATATTTTCCGTATGTCAAGCCTCGCGCTACGCGCGGAGTCTAAGGCTTTCAAATAATCCTTTTCATTCTTATATTTCTTGGGATCCAATCTTTCGCTGTCGCTCACGTTGAACGCATTCATGAATTTAGAGTAGGCATCATTCTCAACCGTCGCCGCGGAAGTATCGCCGCCTTCAACAGCCACGGCGGAAGTGTCGCCGTTTTTAACCGCCGCGTCTTCCGTCTCTTTTGTTTTGGACTTGCCGCAAAACAACGCTAAGGCGGCGGCCGCGACGACTATCGCGGTAACGCAAATCTTCGCTTTCGCGCCCATCTTACTCATCCGAATCATTATGAATTCCCTTTTAAGAGCAAAAGTTCGTAGGCATCCTTTAATGATATTTCACGGCGATAAGTTTTATTAAACATCTACTTATTCAGCCTGCGTTCCGGTACAGTCTCCTCAACCTCAAAAGGCGGCGACTGCGATGGCGGCGGGGGCGCCGTTTCTTCCTTGCCGAACATGGCGCGGTAGACCTCTTCGGCGGTAAAGGCCACGCCGCCGTCGGGGTCTTTACGCAGGGTTGACAGGAGCTGGCGGCAGCGGGGGTCCTTTATCTTTCCAAGCGCTATAATCGTCTCTATTTTCAGCGCCGGTTCTTCCATTCTGTTGAGTATGGACATCAGGATATTCGCCGCGGGCTGGTCTTTCATCTCCCCTACCAGCGATACCGCGAGGCGGCGTATGCGCGGGTCGGCGTTCTGTTCGGTTATGATCACGCGCAGGTGCGGGGAGTAGACCTCGTACCTGTCCCTGATGCGGTCCACCATATCCTTGACCAGCTCGGGATCGAACGGTTCCTGATCGTAGAGGTTTCGCAGTTTGGTGAGCTCGTCTACCACACGCGCCCTCTCCTCTTTGCGGTCGCCGGAGACTTGTGAGAGTTCGTGGATGCGGTCGGCGTTCCAGCGGGCGTCGGCGGCTATGGAGTCTACGCGCTTGTTGGCTGCCGCGAGTTCGCCGCGGACGCGGTCTATCCTATCCTCCACGCCGGTAAGGCCGTCCAAGCTGTTGAAGCCGGAGCCGATGTTAAACTTTAGGCCCGCGCGAAGCGTCGGCCTGAACGCGAACGGGTCGGCTCTTTTTCTCGATATATTGGGCGCGTCCAACACGCCTACGTTTATCTCCAGCCTATCGGCTATGAGGCGGAAAACGGCAAAGGCGGAGAGCAAAAACTCGCCGGCGCGTTCTTCGCCTTCCACCGTGATGTACAGCCCCTGCCCGAAATATTTTTCTATGCCGATAAAAGGGGCGATCTCGTCGTCGTAGCCTACACGCGTCATGGCGCTCAAAAGGCCTACGTGTATCCTGAGCTTCGCCCACTCGGAGCTCTTGGCGACTCCCAAGAAGAACTCGTTTCTGGGGTATAAGCCGCCGCCGTCAAAGTAAAAGGCCTCGCGGCTCACGTAGATATTCTGAAATCCCAACGATAAGGTTGGAACGTACCAAAGATCGGGATTTTCCTTGACCACGCAGGCCTTCGCGCCCATTGTGAACCCGCCGGCGTAGCCGAGGTCCACTCCAACCCACTCCGACAGGCCGAGATGGATGCGCTGTACGGAGACGGGTTTGGTGATCGAAAAGTCATTAAGATTCCACGCCAAATCGGCGTCGATCACAAACCTTCCGCCCGGGAGCATGTCGGTGTTGGGGACTATTTGCAAAGCGGACCAGCGCGTGACGGCGAATGGCGCGCACAGCGCCCCCGCCATCAACACAACCGCGCATATATGTATCAATACCCGCCTGCCGCAGGAGCCTGACATCGTTAAAAAACCTTTCGCAAAGGCAAATTAGCCGCAATACATCCGTCAACTATTGAACTCGCCATCCCCGTCCCCCGCGCCGCCGCCCGACGCGGACGTCCCCGCGTTGCCGCCTGAGACGTCAAACTCGCCGCTGTCGTCGCTGTCGGAACCCGAGTAGGACGACCGGTGTGAGGAATAACGGTGGTCGGACGACCCATAGGAGGAACCGGACGAGACCGATTCGGAATCGGACGACCCGTATGATGAGGACCCCGACGCGGTTCCGGACGAAGACACTCCTCCCGGAGGCGCCGGCAAGCGGTCGCGTATATCCTTTAGCAACTGTATAATAATGTCGTTTTGCCTGACTAGACGGTCGTTTGAGCCGTAGTTATTGCTGCTGCTGCGGTTGTAACCGTAACCGCCGCCGCTCCTGTAACCGCCGCTCCCGCCGCTGTAACCGCCCGACCCGCCGCCCTCAGAACGCCTGCCGCCGCCGCGAGAGGACCCCGAATACGACGACTGCGACCCGTCGCTCTGGCGGTCTCTGCCGTAACCGCCGCTACGGTACCCGCCGCCGGAGGAGTAACTCCTCTGCGGCGACGTCTGCTGCTGATCCTGTTGCTGATACTCCCCGCCGGACTTGTCCCCGTTGTACTTAGGGATGGGCCTACGGACAAACGCCCCTCCTTGCCCCTGACCTTGGCTTGAGTGGTTCGATTCATCGTTGTACATGCCGACTCCTTTCACTTACTCTACTCGCGCGTTATAAGCGCGGCGTACGTTAAGATTTTTGTTGTGAAAATAAAATACCGTTATTTGTTATGTGTTTGTTGCTATCCGCTGCGCAAACCAATCCATCAAAAAATCCCCGTTTTCGTCGGTGACATCAATGCTCTCGCACTTCGTTTTGTTCCGAAACCATGTCATTTGGCGCTTCGCGTAATGGCGCGTGTTCTGCTTTATCAGCTCGACCGCCCTGTCAAGGCTGACCTCTCCCCTCTCAACGCCGAAAAGCTCCCTATAGCCCACGCACACCATACCCGGGCTGCGTTCGCCGTAACCCACGGCGCGGAGGCTCAGAAACTCCTCCCACAACCCAGCCCCAACCATCGCGTCCACGCGCTTGTTGATCCTATCGTACAGCACGTCCCTGGGGCGATTTATAACGACTGCCCGAAAATCGACATCATCAGGTTGGCGGCCCTCTTTTTGCAACACCGACAGCGGCAGTCCCTTCCTATAAAATATATCAAGCGCGCGCAATACACGCTGTAAATTGTTCGGATGAATTTTTGAGGCCGCCTCGGGGTCGACGCCCGCGAGCCGCTCGTGCATCCAAGCCGCGCCGTGAACGCGGGCCTCCTCCTGCAACCTCTCCCGCAGCTCCAAATCAGCCCCGTCCAACCGGCTCGCGCCCTCAAGCATCACATAGTAATATAAACCCGTGCCGCCGCAAATCAAAATTTTTTTTCCGAATTCACGCGCCTCGCGGATTATCCGCAGCGCCTCGTCGGCGAATGCGAAGGCCGAGTAGGACTCCGCCGGATCCAAAATATCTATCATCCAGTGCTTAACGCGCTCCCTCTCAAGCGGCGACGGCTTGGCGGTGCCGATGTCCATGCGCCGGTAGACCTGCCGCGAGTCGCAGGAGACCACCTCGTAGCCGAAAGCCTCCGCCGCCCTCAAAACAAAGGAACTCTTGCCGACGGCGGTAGGCCCTAAAATGACCGGAACGACTATCTTTTCCATAAAATTAAGGATAGACTTATATTATGTTGCGTATCAAATCCGCAATAGTGTATATTTATTGTGGAGTCCCAACATTAGTAAATATATACTATGGCTCGTCAAATATCAAAAAAATATTTAGCTTTGACGTTGATTTTAATAGGATAACGCAATGGCAGATAAGAAGCGTAAAAAAAACACTCCCGATAACGAGTCTAAATCTCAAAAACAGCCGATAATGCCGTTATTGATACTGGCGACGGCGGCATTGCTGCTGCTTGTGCCCGTCGCCGCCATCCTCCTGCACCCGCCGACCCGAAACAAAGCGGTCGCCATGGTCTCCAAAACCAAACACATCATCGAAATCATAAACGACGACGGAAATCGGACGCCGGAAACGGACGACGCGGCCACAAGCTCCGGCGTCTCGGACGCGGCGTTGAAGTTCCAGAACGCCCTCGCCGCCAAATTCACCGAACTAGAGCTGCGCGACGCCGACTACTCCATCCAATACATTCCAAAGGACAGCGCCATAGAGATCAAGGCCGCCGTCCCGCGCGGACGCCCCATGGAGTGGGTGATATGGAACTTGTCGAGCGTCCGCGCCGCGCCCTACCGCGTGGAGGATTGCGTTTGCGCCTCCGAGACCAACTGCGCGATAACCTTCAAAAGCTCGAACGCGAAGCACCCCAAAGCCGTAGTCAAGATACAGCAGTCTAATCGCTATATGTCGAACACCGCGAAGATCGCGATACTGATAGAGAACTTCGGCTTCGAGGCGAACGCCACCACGGCGGAGTACCTATCCTTCCCCGAACCGCTGACGGTCGCCCTGCTCCCCGCCGGAAAGCTCGCCGTGTGGACGGCGCAGATCGCCGACGAGTACAAGAAAGAGGTCGTGCTGCTGCTGCCTATGGAACCGCTCCCGCAGCAGTACGACAAGTACAAGGGATCGATGGTCATGATCCACTACAGCGACGACAACATCCGCAACATCATATCGCAAGCCGCCGCCGCCATCCCCAACTTCTCCGGAATATGCAACTTCCACGGAGCAAAGGCCATGGAGGACTCGCGGGTCATGGGCATCATATTCTCGGAGATAAACAAACGCAAAGCCTACTTCGTCTACACCGACATTTCAAAGAAATCCGTCGCCCCGCAGTTAACCAAATCGATGAAAGTCCCGAACGCCCCCATACAGGGTTCGATAGACGCGGCGGCGACGGCGGAACAGGTGAAAGATAAGCTGCGCCGCTACTCCGTCACAGCAGAGAAGACAGGCAAGGTACTAATAAAGGCGCAACCGTCGACGGCGTTCATAAAGGCGCTCAAGGATGAGACGGAGACGTTTAAAAAGAACGGGATCAAATTGGTTTACGTGTCGGAATTAGTCAAATAAGATTAGGACTTGGCGGCAGGGACGCGGGGGGAGGGTTACAGCAGTTCTATCCCAGTCCGCAGTATTTCTTGTATGAACGGGTTGTCATCGTTTAGTTCCGATGTGGCGAAAGTATGCGGCTCTATATCGATAATTTTGTTGTACTTTCGCGCAATATCCAACAACTTAACGCCTACGTCAATTACCCACTTATCCTCAAAGTAATCGGAGAAAAAACAAACGTCCAAATCGCTGTCCGCGCGCGGATTCCCCTTAGCGTATGAGCCGAACAAGTACGCCTTATCAATCGGCATCTCCTTTTTGACTTCGGCGACATACGAAGATAAAACACCATTCACGGTTTTAACGTCAGCAACCATTCGTATGCCTCCTTTGTCTTTTTAAGTATGTCAAAAGTATATTCTTCGGTAAGACCTATCGCAAGTTTCCTTTTGAAACTAGGGTATCGTCCATCAATATAAAATTTTGTAAGAATTTCAAAGAAAGTTACGTATTTTTGCGGCAATTCATCTTTTAATTTCTCGGAAAAGCCGTCAAAAACCGTCAGCAAATTATGGGTATACGGCGGAGTATCGCCGTTGTACAGTTCAAATAATCCCTTGCACAGCAGCTCTATGGTCTGCTGGCACGAAAACATCAGCAGTAAATAGTGCTTGTTCTTCTGCAACATATCAAGCGCCGCGTAGTGCTGATTCGCAATATCGAGCCAATACTGGAACTTTTCGTCTCCGGTCATGCCCGCTGTCCTTTTTAAGATAAGACGTGGTACAGCCAATATATATACTTAAGATAATATTCGGGGACGACCGAAGTCAAATTAACGGTTAGGGACGGGGAGATGCCACCCGACCGACCGACCCGACCCGCGCGAATGGGACGACCGACGGCGGACACGGCGGAGCAAACCCCCTCTCCGATACGGCTTTGACGCGGGTTGATTGCTATGCGCCCGCTAAATGCGCCGCGATTTCTTTATGCGCCATGTTGCCGATAACCTCCGCAGGGGTCTTGTCGGTAGCCTCGGCTTGCGCTATAATGTAATCGGCGGCAATCTTATCAAGAACGCTCAAAAGAGCGCGCTGGCTCGCAATTACGCCGGGGCGCGAAAAATCTACTTTGGGCGTTGTACGCGTCAACCGCTCGTCAAGCGCGTCGTACTCGGCATCGGTCATGTCGGTCATAATCCCTCCATCTCTTTCCACGCCACAACGCCCCCCTATATCGACCTCACCACTTCGGACGAATAAAAACGCCTTTGTTTATAAAATAATTCTTGGGGACGACCGAAGTCAAATTAATCTTCGGGGACGGGGGAACTGATCGACTGACACGACCGACTGCCGACCCCCGCCGGACGAGAGGGGGCGGACGCGTCGGAACGCTTTTTCTACAAAAATATTGACTTTTTAACATCCGTATACTATATTACAACAAAGGAGGACTTAACCATGACTATCGCAGAAATGGAAGTCGAAACGGTTGTTGACGATGTTGACGGCGTATCGGAAGATGATTCAGAGTGCAAATACGTATATCCGCCGGAGTTGATTGAACACTGGGTAAAACTCGGCGAAGAACTGGATTTAAAAATAGCGTCCGGCGAAGCAAAACCGATAACTGTTGAAGAGTTAGCAGCAAAACTTTGTTAGCAGAAAACCCAGACCACCCATCCTTACGTACCGAAAAACTATATAAAGGTACGAAAAAACAAACCAGAGCGAGCAGTATAAGCATGGGTATCCGCCTAATTTGGCAGATTAAAGACGATACGATTGAACTTATCGATATCGGCGGACACGATATTTATAAACAGTACTGACCCACGCTCCCACCGACCCCGCCCCGCCGACCGACCGATGTCAAATTAATCTTTTGGGGACGGGGGGACGACGGTGGGGGGATGGGGGGTGAAAGATAACGAAATCTAGGATGAAACCCCGCCGACGCGAACGAACGGCGCTCGATCCGTACGGATGGGACGACCGACGGGGACGCGACGGCGACGCGACGGGCGGGGTGGTGGGACAGCGTACCCAACGGAGGATGGGTACGCGGAATTGTTTTACTAGCTCAATTACTCGTCCTCAACGCAACGCACAGAGTACCCGATGCTCACGTAGTCGCCGTAGCCGCCCACTTTGTCGTTGGTGTTGAACATTTTCCAGTAGCTGCCCTGCCTAGCCGTCCACCAGTTGCCGTAGTAGCCGGCATAGTTGAATTCGCCATCGGAGTAACGGCCCCCGCCCGGCAGAGCCGAAAAGCCCAAATCATCCGTACCGTTTTTGTCCCAACCGCTCGTCGATTTCAACACCTTACCACCGTTGTCTCCACCTCCGGCGGCGCTAACCAACGCTCCCCACTCGTTATCCGTAGGCAAATGCCAACCCGCAGGACACGCAATTTTCGCCGTCTCCCAATTATACAGCCTGCCGTATTTAACGCAGTTGGAATCGGCATCGCCGTAACACCAAGACCCGTTCGACAACTCCCGCGTGTATATATTCAGATTCTCCGCCATCCAAGTCTGATTCTTTATCTTAACGGTTTTATACTCCTTACCGTCTCTCTCGTCGGTGAATGTGCCTTTAATTACATTAATATCTTCACGCAATTGTATATCTTTCCGCGGATTATTCCATTTCACCGGCTGAACCGTAAACACGTTGTCTTTGTACCCCTCCGCCGACACCGTAACCGTCCACTGCATATCCACCATGTCCGCCGCTTCCTTAGCCATCTTCCGAGCGTCCGCGACGCTCCCGCCGACAAACGCCGCATTAATACTCAACCCGCCGCCGCTATGCGTAAGACGCGCCGTAACCGCCTCACTGTTCGCGCCTTTCACAGACAGCAAGTATATTCCCGTAGCCACGTTCCCGCGCGATATAACGTTGACCGCGCTCGAAGAAGACACCTTACGGCTCATAACCCTCTTCCCGTTCACGGTATAAAGCGCGACCTCCGCGTTCTTATACGACTGCAACGGCAAGTTGACCGTAACATTCCCGCTCTTGTTCGATACGATAGACAAAGCGTTCGCATGACGCTGTCCCGCGAAATACGTAATGCCAGTCATCTTCACAAACGGAAGAATCAAAGTATCAATCTGATCCCCTGTCTTCCTCCATGACTTTATCAAGAGCACCACTGTCTCCGCGCCGTTCTCATTTGTTCTCGGCACAGCCGTAACCGTAACGTCAAAGTCCGATCTGTCACCGTCGTACACCGCAATAGGAATATACGACGAATCCTGCGCCCCCGCCCCCGACAATCCCCCCGCGAACGCCACAACCACTGCCGCCACCGCCGCCGCCCGCGCCAACCAGTTAAAAGAAAAACGTGTCATGCTGTACTCCCTCCCCCCATCCTATCGGATAGTTAGAAAAGTGTTAGGTAATAAGTTAGTTAATATGTCAGCAATTAATGCTCCGGTTAAAAGATTAAAACACTGTCTGAATTAGGATTATTCCCCCCCGTTTCCTTTCCCGTTCCCGCCCTTCTTATGGTGATGCGCCGCGAGCGTGTTGAACCTCTTGACGATGACGTTGAGCTGCGCGACGAAAGCGTCAATCGCCGGATTCGGCGTTTCGTCGTCGGCATAGGAGTTGACGCGCAGTCTGATTCTCGCGTAGATTTTGTCGATAGCCGCCCGCGCGTCCTTCACGGCGACGTGCGCCGGCCCCGCCGCGGCGGCGGTCTCTTCGTCGCGGGTGTTGAGCAGGGCTTTAAAAGCGTTGTTGCGCTGTTCCAGTTTGGCGACGTACGGCGTAAGCCCCGCGAGCGCGGCGTCGTCGGCGTACTTCTCCGACTTGAGGTCTTGGACGAGGTTGTGTATCGTGCCCGTCTCCTCTTCGTAGTTCATTCCGAGGACGCTCTTGTATGTGTCGATGACGATTTGCGCGCGCGCGGCGGCGGCGCGGATTTGCGGGCTGTCGCTCAGGAGCATGACTTTGTTGAAGCCCGTGAGGGCGCGGTAGGCGTTGTCGCGTTCCTTGTCGGCGTTGTGGATTTGCTCGGTGCGCGGGCTTTTGCGGATGATCTGGAGCGCGCCGTCGAGCCTTGCGAGCTGTGCCGCGTGCTTGGGGATCAGTTCGTCGGCGCGGAACGCCGTTTCCCGCGGTCGGGGCGGGTCAAGACGGTTTTCGGGCGTGGTTTCGGCGTATGTCGGCGGGTTGATTCGTTTGTATTGATAGGCTCTCGCGCGCGCGCGAGGGGCGTTTTTTTTTGATTTTTGGAGGGCGTTGCGCCTATATGGGGGGGGGGGGGGACGCGGGATTCTGCGCGTCGGCGCGTGCGGTCGCGTCCGCGGTCTGGGCGGTCGCCGGTCGCGTCGCGGCGGCAGCGCCGGCGGTCATCGTGCAGAGTGTCCCGAACGTCATGAGTCCCCTTGTTCCCAAGATTAGCGCCCCCCCGTCGCGCGAGCCGGTCAACGCCCATCGGACGGCGGGTCGTGGTTAGGTATATGAAAATAATATATGTCGTTTACGTCTGTCAAGGAATTTTTCACATATTTTCCGTCGCGGATTTTGTCATTTTGGGAACGTGGTTTGTCATTTTGGGAATCGGGGGGGGTGTGGGTGCTGGGGGTCAATGCCGCTGTATTTTCCTCTGTTTTTCAACGTCGTGGTGTCCGACTTCGAGCATAAGTATTATTTTATCGTTGTCGTCGTCGAAGTACCAAATCAAGCGGATGTCCCTATTGACGCGGCTTTCATATAGATCCCTTTGGTACTTCCTCCGCCCTCTCATCTTTTTCGTGCGCAACGATTGATAATACGGGTCGTTTTTCATAACTTCTACGGTTTCCACTACTTGTTTTCTATTTTGGGCTGATAACTTTGCAAATTCTCTTTCAAAAATATTTGAAAATTGTACTGTATATCTTTTCATTTTTTTAAATCGACTCCGTATTTTAATACAAGATCCTCAAGCGATAGCAATTCGCCCCTTTTAAGTTGAATTGACGCGATTTCCGCCTCGGCTTGCAATCTGTCAATATATTCGTCCGGGTATATCACCGTCTCTATATCCGGCGGACAATAGTGTTTCCGTCTCGTTTTCGTGGGCATAGTCTCTCCTTTTTAGGGTTTGTCTAGAATAACCTACCGCTATCTATCAATATAATATACGGGCGGGCGGGGGGTCAATGGATATTTTATATATTTTCCGGCATATTTTTTGTCATTTTGGGAGCGTTTTTTGTCATTTTGGGAAGCGGTCTGAGGGCCGCTCAAAAATTTTCGCCGCCTGCCACGTCTATAATATATATTACAAATATCCGAGTATAATCCTGCAAATACTTAAAACGAAAGGCTGTAATTAAATGAGCATCAAAATTTTCTTAGACGAATCTGAAATGCCGCGTCAGTGGTACAATGTCGCCGCCGACCTGCCGCCTACTCCCCCGCCGCTCGCCCCGAACGGCGAACCGCTCACGCCGGATGTCCTGTCGCCTATTTTCCCGATGAACCTCATCGAGCAGGAGGTTAGCACGGAGCGGTGGATAGACATCCCCGAGGAGATCGTAGACATCCTCTACAGGTGGAGGCCGTCGCCGCTGCGCCGGGCGGTGTTTCTGGAGAGGGCGCTCGGCACGCCCGCCAAGATCTTTTACAAGGACGAGAGCGTCTCCCCCGCCGGAAGCCACAAACCCAACACCGCGATACCGCAGGTGTGGTACAACAAGAAGTTCGGGACGAAGACGCTGACCACGGAGACCGGAGCGGGCCAGTGGGGCTGCGCCCTCTCGTTCGCCTGCTCGCTCCTCGGGCTTACCTGCAAGGTCTACATGGTGCGGATCAGCTTCGACCAGAAACCCTTCCGCAAAACGATGATGGAGGCGTGGGGCGGCAAGTGCGTGGCGAGTCCCAGCAACGAGACCGAGTCTGGGCGCAAGTACTTGGCGAAAGACCCGTCCATGCCCGGAAGCCTCGGCATAGCGATAAGCGAGGCCGTCGAGGAGGCCGTGGCCGACAAATCCGGATCAACGAAGTACTCGCTCGGCAGCGTGCTTAACCACGTGATGCTCCACCAGACGATCATCGGGCTTGAGGCGAAGAAACAGCTCGCTAAAATAGGGATAAAGAAGCCGGACGTAGTGATAGCCTGCGCGGGCGGCGGGTCAAACTTCGCGGGTTTGGCGTTCCCGTTCATCCACGACAAGATAAACGGCGAGAACATCGACATCATCCCCGTGGAACCGACCTCCTGCCCGACCCTGACACGCGGAATCTACACATACGACTTCGGCGACGCGGCGGGGCTTACCCCCCTGCTACCGATGCACACTCTGGGCCACAACTTCATGCCCGCCCCCATCCACGCCGGAGGCTTGCGCTACCACGGCATGTCGCCGCTGGTGTCGCAAGCCGTAAAATGCGGCTTGGCGGCCCCGATGGCGCTCCCGCAATTAGAGAGCTACAGCGCCGCCTTAACGTGGGCGCGCACCGAGGGTTTCGTAATAGCCCCCGAGTCAAGCCACGCCATAGCCGCGGCAATTCGCGAAGCGAATAAGGCTAAAGAAGAGGGCAAGGAAAAGGTAATATTGTTGAATGTCAGCGGTCACGGGTTGATGGATTTGGCCGGATACTCAAAATTTTTGAACGGAGAGCTGACCGACTATTCTCTTCCGCAGGAAGAGATTGATAAGGCGGAGAGAGAGTTGGACAATCTGCCTAAAATATAAAGTCAAAATCTTTTAAAATCTTTAAAATCAAATTCTTTTAAATCTTTTTTAGACGAAGCCCCTTCGGGGCTTCATAGGATATGCGGGGCTAAACCCCGCATATATAAAATCAAAGTCAAAGGCTAAAAACACCGATTTTGACGTTGACGTTGACTTTATATGCGGGGTTTAGCCCCGCATATCCTATGAAAGGGCGCGATTTATCGCGCCCTTTCGTCTAAAAATGAATTT
>JAITFI010000024.1 GCA_031281485.1 Chitinispirillales bacterium
AAAGGATTATAGGATTAAAAAAAAAGCCGTTGAAGTTGACTTTGACTTTATATGCGGGGTTTAGCCCCGCATATCCTATGAAAGGGCGCGATTTATCGCGCCCTTTCGTCTAAAAATGAATTTAAAGCTTTTGATTTAAGCGCCCTTTCGTCTGAAAAAGAATTTAAAGAATTTGATTTTTTAGTCTTCTTGTCAAATATTATATTGTAATAACTGAAACATAAAATCAACACCTAAAAAACGAGGATAAAAAGATGGGCTTCATGGGCATAGGCATGCAGGAACTGTTCCTGATCCTGCTGATAATATTGATCCTCTTCGGGGCCAAGAAGGTTCCCGAGCTCGCCCGCGGCCTCGGCAGCGGTATACGCGAGTTCAAAAAGGCTGCGAAAGAGGTAGGGGATGGCGGCGATAACGCCAAGGCCGCCTCCGCTTCCGATCCGACGGCGACGGGGCAGGCCGGTTCGGCGCAGTCCACTTCCGGTAACGCGCAGCAAAGTGACGCGGAACACCGCTGACAGCGGCGGCGCCAAGATGTCCGTCGTTGACCACCTCGAGGCGCTCCGGTGGGCGCTCATCCGTTGCGTATGCGCCGTCGTCGTCTGCGCCGTCCCGTGCGGGGTCTATTGGCGGCGCATCTTCGAGTTCGCCGCGGTGCGTCCGCTGAATCTCAGCGGGCCGGCCGCCAAGCTCATCTACACCGCGCCCGCCGAGGCGGTGATGCTCAGCGTCAAAATCGCGCTCGCCTGCGGTCTGGTGGCCGCCTCGCCGTTCCTATTCTGGGAGGCGTGGCGCTTCGTCTCCCCGGGACTGTATAAAAAGGAAAAGGCCGTCGTCCTCCCCGCCGCCCTCGCCTCCACAATCTGCTTCCTCCTTGGCATCGCGTTCTGCTACTCCATCCTCCCCACGGTGCTGAAGTTCTTAACCGGATTCGCCGCGGGGCAGATCGACCCGTATTTCAAAATCGACGAGTACCTGAGCTTCCTCACTAGCATGTGCTTGGCCTTCGGCGCCGCCTTCGAGTTGCCGGTGGTTGCTTTCGTCTTAGCCAAGATGGGGGTGATAGACCGCCGCTTCTTGATCAGGCACGCCCGCTACGCCGTGGTGGCGATATTCGTATTAGCCGCGCTCTTGACGCCGCCCGACGTCCTGTCGCAGGTGCTTCTGGCGCTGCCGCTCTTGGCGCTTTACGCTCTGGGGGCGGGCGTGGCATTCTTGGCGGGGAGGCCGAAGAGCGGGTAGGGTGAGGGTCCGTGCGTGGTCAAGTATATAATTCCCCAAAGAAATATACAAAATATATTGACATTTACTACCAAAAGGCATTATATTACTACTGCGGCGTCTCACTCTTGGGCAGTTTGTTTCGGCCCGCTCTCTCAGCCGCTTTCGTTGTACAATTCTCGTTGTACGGTTCAAATTTAAAGCACGTACGGGATACGTACGGAAAGCGGAGCGCGCGGGTCCGATTATCGGGTCGGCGCATTGGGGTTAAACACTAAAGATTGGGGAGGGTTGGGGATTATGGAGGACGAAAAACTTAATTGGGCAAACGTTATGCGGGGTTTTGAGGAGTCCAAGAAACGTAACGAGGAGTTGGCCGCTCAGATGGCCGCTCAGTTGGCCGCTCAGGCCGCCCTGATGGCCGAGATAGGTGTTCGGATGGATGCGATGCTTGACAGGCTGGAGAAGATGTTCGCGGAAAGCAAAGTCGAACAGGACGCCCAGACTGCCGCTATGAGGGCGGAGGTGGCCGGCATCGGCAAAAGCAACGGGATGTTCGCCGAAGACGTCTATTTCAGAGCGCTGTGGAGGCGGAAAGAGTTTGCCGGTATCCATTTTGACGATGTAAGCGATAGGATGAAGTCCAAGATTATGTTGCCGGATGGAAAGAAGTTGGAAGACGAGTTTGATATCGTCATGACCAACGCCGCCTCCGTCGCCATTGTGGAGACCAAATTCAGAGCGCGGGAAGAAGACGTGAAAGAGTTGGCGGAAACCGTGGCGAAAAACTTCAGGCTCCTTTTCCCGGCCTACAAAGACTTCAAAATCTACCTCGGCCTCGGCGCCCTTGCGTTTGAGGATAAAGCAGTCAAAAAGGCGCGGGAATTCGGCATCGGATTGATTAGACGGGTTGAGGATAACATTGTGTACGCCGCCGACTGGGAGGTGAAGGCGTACTGAGACTAATTTGGGTCGGCGTAGCTAAGCCCCGTCCGGCTGTCCCGCAACGCCATTTTCGTTTTACAAGCGGCACCATTCTCTCAGGCTTCGCCCCTGAAGCCAAGGCATAATGCCTAACCGCGCTCTCTCGTTGTACCGCAAGGTTGTTTATCCTAAATTATCCAAAAACCTCAACGTTCCAAGGGGGCGTATTGTGTCGCGCGTTAATATTTTTACAAGTTTTGCGAGATGTCGTTTTGGCGGGCGCGTTGTCGGTCATAACGCTATCCGTACCTGTAGTCGTTTGTTGTCTGTATTGACAGTATTTTTCACGCTGACGGTTGCGTTGCCCGGGTGTCCGGGGAAGGATAGCCGCATTGATGACGGAGGCGGGGCGGCGGGCGTCTATGAGGCGGCTTTATCCGGCGATACGGCGGTACGCGGGCCGGCGGCGGCATATTGGGTTGTTGACAGGATTGAAGGCGGCGCCGCCGACGGAGAGGATATCGCGGTGCTGGAAAATATAGGGACGCGGCGGACGGCGGAACGTTTGGTGAAAGAGCTGCCGGCAGATATAAAAGAGGGGCAGGTTTTGACTGGCGACGGGACGCTAAGGATAGATCATGAGGATACGGCGGCGCGGGCGGCGCGGATCAAGGGGCGCTTTGAGCGGTTGAAGACGGATTAGTCAACAAATCTGTTTTGGCATAATGTATTTTTTAGTATGATCAAAACGACCAAAAGAATCATATTCGCTAACGCCGTACTGCTGTCCACAATCATAATAGCGATAGCTGCAGCAACGGCGGCAGCCGCGCCCGTCGGCCAAAACGAAATCCGCGTCCACTACATCGACGTGGGTCAGGGCGACGCCATCCTCATACAGTCCGCCCAAAACGCCGTTCTGATCGACGGCGGCGACGCTAAGGCGCAGCAGGCGCTTCTCGACTACCTGCGGTCGGCGGGGATAAAGGATTTGGACTTTGTGATAGCGACCCACCCCCACGCCGACCATATCAGCGGCCTTCCAAAGGTGGTGAGGCAGTTCGGGGTGAAGTCTGTCGTCATGCCGGACGCCGCGCATACCTCGGCCACGTTTGAAAAGCTCATCGCCGCCATAGAGAAAAAGGGCCTCAGAATCACCGTGCCTAAGGCGGGCGACGCCTTCTCCGCCGGTATAATCAAGTTCACCGTCCTCGCGCCGGGGAAGAAGTTCAAGGATCTCAACAATATGTCGGTGGTGGTGCGCATGGTGCACGGCGAGACCTCCTTTTTGTTCACTGGCGACGCGGAGGACAAATCGGAGAATCAGATGCTGAAAAGCCGCCGGCCCCTCCGCTCGGACGTGCTGAAGGTAGGCCACCACGGGAGCCGCACCTCCACAACGGAAGATTTTTTAGACGCCGTCAGTCCGTCGGTTGCGGTTATATCCTGCGGCAAGGACAACACGTACAACCACCCCAACAAGGAAACGCTTTTGAAGCTCGGCAGGCCGGAGCGGAATGTAACGTTATTTAGAACGGACAAGGACGGGACGGTCGTCATAACCACGGACGGGCAGAAAATAACGCTGCCGGCCAAGAGAAACGGAAAGGAGTAGTCCTATGCAATGGGTGATAGACCGGATTGAGGACGGCGTAGCCGTGCTGGAGAACACGGAGACGGATGAGACGTTGGAACGCCCCAAGAAGGAGCTGCCCAAAGGGGCTAAGGAGGGTCAGGTTCTGACGGATGGCGGAGTGGCCGGCGGGGCGCTGATGATAGACAAAGAGGAGACGGCGGCGAGGGCGGCGCGGATCAGGGAGAGATTTGAGCGGCTTAAAGGCGGCGGCTGAGGTCGATTAGGGGTGTTCGTCTCTACCCGCTCTCTCTCAGCCGCTATCGTTCGCCCTGTTTTCCCCCGAATTCCTGCCGAATCCCAGCCGAGTCCTTAATTAAAAATAAAAAAATTTGACATCGGGTGAGCGCAGAATCTAATTTATAATAGTAGTTTCTTTACTATGAACCGTTGCGGCATTATAAACAAAAAATCCTCTAGAGGAAAAAATATGGAAGAGATCGTGGCAAAGAAATATGATTTGGCGGAATTGCTTAAAAACCCGGACAATCCATTGACCAAAGCGCAGTACGAAAAATTGGATAAATATCTACGTCCAACCAATGACGATAAATCGGCCAAAGACGTTGATATTGGAGGTGCAGTGGATGAGCTTATTGCTGAAATGGACGCGAACGGATCATATTGGTGGTAGAATATTCTATGGATAACTTCAATTCTGAATGGTGGTTCACACATTTTAAGAGATTGGCCGAAAGGGTTTATCACTACGCTGATGATAATTTTGTGATATATCATGAAAAGATGTTTGACCGAGTTAGAGAGCAATACGAAATTCGGCATAAACTTATAAAAATTGATATGTTTGGAGAGGGTATTGCTAATAGGGACAACAGATTGGACCGACACAAAATTGTTGCCCTTTACATCCAATTGTTTTTAGAGTATCCGATATTTGAGGTACAAAAAGCGCATTCAGCGCCGTATCCTAACCCTAAGACAGTTTTTATAAACGAACTGTATTGTTTGGATGTTATGCGTTCCATTTTTAGAAGGTGGACCGACAAATCGCTCGACATCAAAAATTTCGAGGAATATAAACCGCGTTTAATAGAGTTGTTGGCTTGTTATCGCGATCACCATACAAAAATTGATAAAATCCCCCCGCATTTTCATTTTACATACGCACTAGCCCATATAATGTATTTTATTGAGCGTTATTTTATGAAATAACCGTTAAGAAAAATGGGAACTATATACCCTACTCCGCAGAATCCCCGCCGCCCTGTTTTCCGCCCAAATCCTGCCCCGAATCCCCGCTGAGGCCTTGGCCGAGTCCCTGCCGAGGGCCTGCCGCGGGACGCGGGGTCAAGTATATAATTCCCAAAAGTAAGGCTAGAATCCCTGCATAAAACAGCGAAAACCATGTTTAAGTTGACTTTTTGTCCTCGAATCACTTATTTTGTGAATATTGGGTAATCCACCCGTATCCTAAAAACCCACCCAACGGACAGAATCCCCGTTATGGCGACCATAGACGTTACGAACCTCAGCCGCTCGTTCGGTAAGAGCCGAGTCCTCAAGGATGTCTGCTTGCGGGTCGAGGAGGGGTGCGCCTACGGTCTGGTCGGGCTAAACGGCGCCGGGAAGACCACGTTGATACGTGTGCTGCTCGGGCTGATACGGCGGGACGGCGGGAGCGTTTCGGTTTGCGGGTTTGACCCGTGGCGGCATGAGCCTGCGTTTTATCGGATGGCGGGGGCGACGCTTGAGAGCGACGGGTTTTGCGGGAACTTGGGGGTGAGGGACAATCTGCGGGTGTTCGCGGCGGCCAAGGGGGTTCCGTGGGCGGAGGCGGAGCGTTACTTCGGCGAGTATTGGACGGGGACGGATATCTATGAGTCTACGCGTAAGGTGAAGTATCTATCGCGGGGACAGCGGACGCAGTGCGGGCTGGCAAGGGCGTTTTTGGGGTGGCCGAAGGTCTATTTTTTTGACGAGCCGGTTGTCAGTTTGGACATAAGGGCCTACGGGCACTTCAAGGCGATGGTAATGGAGGCTAGGTCGCGCGGGGCGGCGGCGATTATCAGTTCCCATCAATTGGAGGCGATAGACGAGTTGTGCGACCGCGCCGGACTGCTTCGGGACGGGGTGATCGAGGAGCTTGACAGGGGCGGGGGGCTGGCGAGGTGGTTGGTTCGGGTGGACGTAGCGGGGGATTGGGGGAAGGTCGTCGCTGATAACGGGGGTGTCGATATCGCGGTTAACGGGGATGAATGTACGTTTTCGATTGACGATGAAGCCGGTATTCCGGCGGTGGTGGCGGCGCTTGTGGGCGCGGGGTGCGGGGTTTGCGAGGTCAGGCGGGCGGATGCGGGGTTTTCTGGGGCGGTCAAGAATATATATGGAGATAGCGTAGAAAGGACAAAACAATGATCGGATTAACAGCAATCCTGCGGAAAGAGGTCAAAAACCTCTTAAACAGCGGCTGGGGCGTCTTTTTGATCAACGCCTTGATTGCCGTGGCGTGGAGCTTTATGTTGTTTTATGAGTACGGGCTTGTAGGGAGCGATTTCGGGATTTGGTCGATATTCTTCGCGTCTATAGTCGCCTCCAATTTTTCGGGGACGGTTTTCATATCGGAGCGTGTGAGCGGGACGCTTGAGGTGTTGATCGTCAGCGGCGTAACGCGGGACGCGGTGCTCTTCGGGAAGGTGTTTTTTGTGGCTGCGGCGACACTCGTCATGGGCGTTGTTTGCGCTGCGGTTTCGGCGGTGTGGCTGTGTTTGATGGCCGATGAGGGTACGGCGGCGTCCGAAATCGCTCTGTGGTCGGGGCGTGTGTTTCGAGGCGCGTTTCTGTACGTCGGTGCCGCAGTATTGAACGTCTCGGCGAGCGCCTACCTGTCGGTGCGTATGGGCAATCCGCGCTTTTTGAACTTCGCGAACCTTTTTATAACTGGGGCCGCGATGGCGGTTTATGGATTGGTGTCGATCATGTTCGACAGGCGTGACCATACTACGTTCGTGTTGATATTTTCGGCGCTCGGCGCGCTGTTCCTGTTCCTTGCCCGCCGCGAGTTTGCCGGCGAGCGGATTACGCGCCCTGTAATATTTTGATTTTTGCGCGGGCGATAATATATATTTATCCCCACGGTATTGTATATCTTAACGGCATAATGTAAAAGGATGTTTGCGGAAAATGACGTCGGATAAGGTAGAAAAGAGGTCGCGCATCCCCTTCTCGGGAATGTTTGGGTCGCGGAATGTGTTTATAGCCTACATTATCTGTTGGTCTATAACATTGGCGACCATGGTGGCCAGCATAGTCTCGTCGCTCGTGCCGCCAGTCGACTCCAGCGAGAAGGTGATTGAGCACGTCGCCCTCTGCGTGGTGGCTATTGTGCTTATGCATATCCCCGTGCGTATGTACACTAAGATGGACTTCCACATACCGTCGTTTATCCAGATAATCATAGCGTTTTTTATAGTGGCGCACTTCGTTTTGGGTGAGGTTTACCGCTTCTACGACTATGTCTTTCTTTTCGACAAGGTGCTGCATACGACCGCCGGCGTGGTTATGGCCATGTGCGGCTTCTCCATAGTATACGGGTACAGCCGGGCCGACGACGGCATCGTCAAGCTGTCGCCCTTCTTTTTCGCCATGTTCTCTTTCTGTTTCGCCATAACCCTGATGACGCTTTGGGAGATATTCGAGTACGCGGTTGACGGCATTTTCGGGTACAACATGCAGCGTTGGAAGGACGGTCTGTCGGAGGTGATAACCGACGGCGGCGGGCAGCTGAAGACGACCCATAGGCGGGATACGGGGCTTCGGGACACGATGACCGACATCATCGCCGGAACCGTAAGCGCGGCTGTAATTTCCGTCATAGGCGGCCTGTGGTTCAAGAAGAATCAGAATTTTTCGAAGTATCTTGTGGTCAGGAAGAAAAACGGCCTGCACAAGTAATTATTGATTCTGTTGCATTCCGGTGAAAAATCAATTAGATTATATACATATATATCGCGGTATGCGGTCGGAACGGGCATGGCGGCCGTAGGGGGTTGCGTTTACCGTAAAAACGAACATTGGCTCGGATTGGAGACAAAAATGGCGTCGAAAGTGGAGGATCTCACCATCGCGTATGAGGAAGAGGGCGTTCAGGTCGTTAAGGAGTTGGACAAGGTGATCCTCTCCAAGGGGGCGTGGGCGACGGTGCTGTACCGCTACCGGCAGTGGGAGAAGGCCAAGGAGGATTACGGCGCGGACCGTTACTCCATACGGCGCTACCGGAAGATGGACGACGAGTACCGGCAGCAGAACAAGTTCAACATATCGAGCCGCGACCAGGCGCACAAGATCGTAGAGGCGTTGCGGAAGTGGATTGATCTGGACGAGGCGGGAGGCGCCGGTTCCGCCGAGGACGACGAGGGGTGAGAGGGTGTTGTTCGTAAATAGTGCCGAAACACGATTAAAAACCTAAAACGCAGTAATCTTTAGCGGAGGTGTTGCTATGATGTGCCGTGTCAAAAAATCAATAGTGTTGGCCTTGGCTGTCGTCGGGGTTGTTTTTGCGCAGAGCGCCGCCCCGCGGTGGCAGAATATTTACCCTGCCTACAACGGGCTTGCCTTTGACGGCAGCACGTTTGTCGCCGTGAGCGGCGACGGGCTTATAAGGACGACGGTCGACGGGGAGACGTGGCAGAACTCCGCTATTAACGACGACGAGGGGGGGAATTCTCGGCGTATCTACGCGGTGGCCTACGGTGCCGGACAGTTCGTGGCCTTGCAGAACAGCTCGAAGTATCTGCATTCGGGCAACGGTTTCGTCTGGGCGTCTGATCCGACGGCTCTGCCCTCCAATGTTCCGTGGAAACACATTGTGTATGGAATAGGGTCTTTCGGTTGGGAATTTGTCGCCGTCGCCGCGGATGGCGTCACGGGGCGGTTTGATGAGGATTATTGGGAGAGGGTGTCTTCCGGCGCGGCTTCCCTTTCCCATGCCGCCTATGGCGCGGGCAAATTTGCGGTGGTCGGGGATGGCATAAAGTGGTCCGGGGACGCTTTTGCCTGGGGCGGCACATCAGGAGCCTCGGGGCAGATCGCCGTGGCGGCTTTCGGCGAAGGTAAATTTGTGGCTCTGTCTAAAAACGGCGCGAACGCGTACACATCGGAAGACGCCCAGAGTTGGACGTCCGTCTCGGCAAGCGGCGCGGCGGCTGATATGACCGACATGGTCTTCGGCGGCGGCAAGTTCGTGGCGGTGGGGAAGGCCGGTAAAGGTTGTTATTCGAGCAACGGAACCTCCTGGACGTCGTTTACGTTGAATGAGAATGACGACTTCACGGCGGTAAAGTACGGGACTAACTCTTTCTTGGCGCTGGGGGCGAAAGGCTCCGTTTATAAATCGGCAAACGGCGAAAGTTGGACTCCGTTGTACGGAAACAGCGTCACGTCGTACAAGCAGATCGCCTTCGGGAACGGTAAGTACGTGGCGGTCGGCGACTCAGGGGTATCGGTGTCGTCGGACGGAATAAAGTGGGAAAGGAAGAGCAGCGCGAAGAATCTGACGGGCGTGGCGTTCGGCGCGAACAAATTTGTGGCCGTGAGCGATAACGGGGTCATAATCTCCTCCGGCGACGGAAATACTTGGACAGACCACAATATCGGTGAGGCGGTTTTCACATCGGTCGCGTTTGGCGGCACGACGTTCATCGCCGGCGGGAGGACGCCCGGAATGCCGGCGCAAAGCCAGGTCGTCATCTATACATCGGCCAATGGAGCGGATTGGAGCGGATATGCCGTGACTGATTTGTCCGGATGGCAGACATCGGGTGAGTATATCGCGTCGTTGTGCTCCTCCGGCGATAAGTTTATAGCCGCGGTCGGCGGCGGCGCCACCAAGGCGCTGAAGGAATGCGCTGCCACCGGCTCTAATGTCGGCAGATACTGGTCTAGTGTGCCGGGTTTGCCCGACGCCGCGGATGGATATCCCATGACTTCCGCGGTATACGTTAACGACAAATTTGTTGTGCTTGGCGTCAAAGCGACAGGCGACGCGGTTTTAATAAACTCAGACAACGGCACAAGTTGGACGCCGATAGCAATCCCGAATATCAAGGGTTTGAGGGCGGCCACATACGCCAAGAGCCACTACTTCGCCGTGGGGGATTCGGGCGGCGTCTATGCCCACATGAGCGGTTCGTGGATTCAGCAGGGCAAGGGGACGACCAATAGGAATCTGTCCACGGTATATTCGGATAACAACGCTATCATCGCGGCCGGCGTGGGCGGGGTGATACTCCACTCCACCGCCGAACCGACGTCGGTAAAGCACGCGTCGACGCCGCGGGCCGCTTCGTCTAAAGGCGGCGTTATGCGCCTGAGCCGTTTGGGGCGGGCGTCCACCGTCACGCTGTCGTTCACGCCGAACAGCGCGGGCGCTATCGCGGTCTATTCGCTCAGCGGCCGTCAGCTTTATAAGGCGCGCCTCGGCGCGGGCGAAAGAAGCGCGCGCTTGCCGGAGCGGGTGATGTCAAACGGGAGCGTGATCGTCAGATATACCGGAGACGGCAGGGTCGTCAGCCAGAGATTCCAGTTGGTCAGGTAATTTATGAACAATGCGATAGTCTATACCTTCAAAATATTGACGTTCCTCCTATCCGCCGCCGCGTTGGCGGCAGGGGGGGACGCCGATTCTATCTCCGCGGACATCGGCAAAGTTGTTGATCCGGTAGTTTCAACCAAATCGACCGGCGCAATCAATACGTCTTCGGGGGCGGCGTACGTCAAGGCATACGTTGTTCCCGTCGTCGGCACCGTCGACCACGGTATGGCCGCGTTTGTCGGGCGCTGTCTGCGGGCGGCTTCCAAGGAGAAGGGGGTCGTAGTTGTTCTCGACATAGATACCTACGGCGGTCAGGTCGACGCGGCGTTCAATATAGTTGATAGCATTACCGCCTGCCCCGTGCCTACGGTGGCGTTTGTGCGTTCCAAGGCGATCTCCGCCGGCGCGCTCATTGCGCTCTCCGCCGATAAAATGGCTATGCGCCCCGGAGCCACGATAGGCGACGTAGCCCCGCTTATCAACACGAGCGAAGGGCCCAAGATGCTGGGCGAGAAGCACCAGTCGCCCATCCGCGCGAAGTTTAGGGCGATGGCGGAGAGGAACGGCTATCCGGCGGTGCTCACCGAGGCGATGGTGACCGAGGAGATAGCGGTCTTTGAGGTCACGCTGACGGACACGATGTTCTACACGGATTCGGCCGCCGCCGAACGGGTCATTCTCCGGCCCATTATCACGGACACGGTGTTTTATGTAGACTCGGCCAAGCTTGCCGCGTTGGATCCGTGGATGAAGAGCAAAATAGCGTCGTCTAGGAAGGTAGTGAGGGCCGGCGAGCTTTTGACGATGACTGACGCCGAGGCGTTGCGCTACGGTTTTTCCGCGATGACGGCCGGCAGTGTGGACGAGATGTTGCAGCGTATGGGTTACAAGAACGCTGCTGTTGTCTCCGCGAGCAAAAATTGGTCGGAGGGCTTCGTCAGCGTCATTGCGATGCTGGCGCCGGTGCTGATGATGATCGGCTTCTCGTGTATATACATAGAAATGCGCTCTCCCGGCTTCGGGATTCCGGGGATTATCGGCATTTGCTGCCTCGCCATAGTCTTTTTCGGCCAATATGCGGTCGGGCTGGCCAACTACACGGAGCTGATCCTATTAGCCTTGGGCGCGGCGCTATTGGCGCTTGAGGTATTGGTCATCCCGGGTTTCGGCTTCGCCGGTATCGCCGGTATCGCCCTCTTGATCATCGGGATGGTGCTCTCGTTCCAGAGTTTCGTCGTTCCGAACCCGGAGTTTCCGTGGCAGGCGGCCGTTCTGAAGAGGAACATCGTTCGGGTGTCGGTGAGCATCATCGGGTCGATTGTGCTGATAATTGTCTTCTTCAAGTACTTTTTCAAGCGTTTGGGCACCGTCGTCAAGGGACCCTACCTCGCCGCGACGCTTGAGGGGGCGCAGTCCGATTTGGGTATGAGTTTCGTGCCGAAGATCGGGGATAGGGGCGTCGCCTCCACCCCGCTGCGCCCGTCGGGCAAGGTCCGAATCGGCGCGGATCTGTGCGACGTGGTGACGGAAGGGCAGTTCGTAGACAGCGGCGCGGAGGTGGTAATCTCGCAAGTTCAGGGAAACAGGATCGTTGTGGCGCCGGTAACCGCGTAAAATATCAACTTTTTTTCCCTTGCCTCTTGTATACGGCATACAAAAAGTAGTATAATTATAATATAGATATGGTCATATAGGCCATATCGCGGTAAAAACACACACTTTTCGGACACTATATATGAATCTGAGGCCGGAGGCGCTCTATTTCCGAGACATCAAGCAGTATCGCGTGCTTGACGGGCAGGAGGAGCGGGAGCTGATCAAACGCGTGCAGCTTAAGGATGCGGAGGCGACCGAGAGGCTCATCACCGCGAACCAGCGCTTTGTTGTTAGCATCGCCCAACGCTACCGCGGGCGCGGCCTGAGCTTTTTGGAGCTGATAAACGAAGGTAACATAGGCCTGCTCAAGGCCGCCAAGCGCTTTGACCTCGGAAACAACGTTAAGTTCATCTCTTACGCCGTCTGGTGGATACGCCAGTCGATCCAGAAGGCGCTCTTCGAGCAGTCGGGGACGGTGCGCATCCCGCCCAACAAGATAGCGTTGCTCAATAGGTTCAGGCAGGCGCTGGAGCGCCACAGCGGCGACTACCTGACAACCATCAGGACAGAGGAGTTCAAAGACCTTGAGGCCGAGATCGTGGAGGTGATGGAGCGCGTGCACGGCATCTCGATGGACGCGCCCATAACGAGCATGCGCCAAGAGGACGACAGCGTCAAGACCATGCAGGATGTCTTGGGCGAGGACCCGGAGCAGGACGAAGAGAGCATGCGCAAAGAGCTGAACGAGGCCCTCGACAGTGTGCTGCAGTACGTGTCAAGCAGGGAGGAGCGGATACTGCGCATGTACTACGGCCTGAACTTCTCCAAGCAGTTTACGCTTGAGGAGATAGGGCACGAGCTGAAACTGACGCGCGAGCGCGTGAGGATCATCCGGGACAGGTCGCTGCGCAAACTGATGCAGAACCCGGCGTCGCGGGAGAAACTCAGCCCGTTTTTCACGGCGTGACGCCCGTGTGATTTCCGGCCATTCAAAAAAAATTAAAAAAAATTTGCGTTATCGCCGCGGATAAATTATATTATAAAAGTTCGTAGTTACTTTTTCGGGGATGCGTCTCCGTTTGTTGCGGTTGTCACAATGACAATCACCGGCAAAGAATCTCGTTGTGCCTCTCGTTTTTCCGGTTTACGCATTAATTGATGTGTCGCGGTATCTGTATATTGATATGTTGATTTATCAATAATATCAACATATACATTATATATTGATACATCGGTACCCTTGCCTTCGGGGATACGTCCCCGTTTGCCGTGGTTGTTATAATGACAATTGCCGGCAAAGAATCTCGTTGTGCCTCTCGTTGTGTTGATTTTTGGCGGAGTGATCGGTTATTAATGAATCGATAATCATTGATC